>CAZBBC010000042.1:0-29916 GCA_964489835.1 uncultured Calditrichota bacterium | reverse complement strand
GGCGGACGGACGGTTGGTGCCGGCGTTGTAACTGAAATTGTCGAATAGGACTAATTAAAATTATATAACAGGCGGTAGCTGTACCGCCTTTTTTAACATCATACATATGGAGAGACGGAGTGGCAGGACAAAATATTAGGATACGCCTAAAAGCATATGATCATAATCTGATTGATAAATCAACAGATAAGATTATTCGAACCGCAAAGGCCACGGGAGCTATTATTTCCGGACCCATACCGATGCCAACAGATCGTACGGTATATACCGTCTTACGATCTCCAAATGTTGATAAGAAATCGCGGGAACAGTTTGAAACCCGCATTCACAAAAGACTGATTGATATTTTGAATGCAACGAATAAGACTATTGATGCCTTGATGAAATTAGAACTTCCGTCTGGTGTGGATGTAGAGATAAAAACTTGATGAGTTGGAGAAATCGATGAGTGGATTATTAGGAAAAAAAATACGCATGACCCAGATTTTTGACGAAAGTGGCCGGTCAATTCCTGTCACGGTCGTTAATGCGGGTCCTTGTTATGTAGCCCAGGTAAAGACCATGGAAAATGATGGGTATCGCGCCGTCCAGTTGGGATTTTCTGAGATGAAAGAAAAACATGCAAAGAAACCACTTGTCGGACATTTGAAAAAAGCAGATTTGAAACCGCTTAGGTATTTGAAGGAATTTGACTTATCTCTTGATGAGAAAGTCGAAGTTGGATCTGAATTAACGGTTGAAATGTTTAGGGAAGGTGAAGAAGTTTTAATTAGCGGTTATACTAAGGGAAGAGGTTTTCAGGGTGTTATGAAGCGTCATGGCTTTAGTGGCGGGAATAAAACCCATGGTCAGTCAGACCGGTTGCGCGCTCCAGGCTCTATTGGGCAAAGTTCCTCTCCTTCACGCGTATTTAAAAGTATTAAAATGGCAGGTAGAATGGGAAATAACCGTGTGACCGTTTCTTCTGTACATATCGTAAAAGTTGATGTGGAACGGAATCTTTTATTTATTAAAGGGCCCCTTCCCGGTACCTCAAATTCTTTGGTTGAGATAAAAAAAATATAAACACATAGCCATACAGGTTTTAATTTATGAAACTTAAAGTTTTTAACATCAGCGGTATATCAACGGATCGAACCGTTGATTTATCAGATAAGGTATTTAAAGCAGATCCCCATGACCATTCACTGTGGCTGGATGTCCGTTCTATACGTGCAAATAACCGACAGGGGACCCATAAATCAAAAGGCAGATCGGAAGTACGTGGGGGTGGCCGGAAGCCATTTCGGCAGAAAGGAACCGGTAGAGCGAGGCAGGGTACTATCCGGGCTCCACATCATGTTGGTGGCGGAACTGTATTCGGCCCAAGTCCGCGGAATTATTCGGTTGGTATTAATAAAAAAGTGAAAAAATTGGCAAGAATTTCTGCTTTAAGTTATAAAGCGAAAGATGATAAGATCAAAGTTGTGGAGAATTTTTCTTTTGATGAGCCGAAGACCAAAAAAATGATAGATCTTTTAAAAGCACTCGACCTGGTTGATTCTAAGGTTCTTTTGTTGACAGCTGCTCATGAGGCGAATATTAACACATCTGTAAAAAATTTACATAAAGTATCTGTAAAAGATTCCGTCACTTTTTCCACCTATGACGTGTTAAAAGCAGAGAATCTTGTTGTACAGGAGGGTGCGCTTACAAAAATTAATGAGGTGCTTGCAGTATGAAGAATGTACAGATTTTAATTAAACCGTTATATACGGAAAAGATTGCAAGACTGCAGGATAGTGAAAATAAGTATGCATTTGAAGTATACCGTCATGCCAATAAGATTGAAATAAGTAATGAAATTGAAAAACGGTTTGACGTTAAAGTGGCCAAGATACAAACGATGAATGTTCGAGGTAAAATAAGACAGCAGATGACCAAAGCAGGTAGATTTCACGGCCGGCGACCGGCATGGAAAAAGGCTATTGTTACGCTGGTTGAAGGTGATAAGATCGAACTGTTCGAGCACGCATAATCCAAAGGATTCGAGGATATTATGGGAATTAAATCTTTTAAACCGATTACGCCAGGACAAAGATACAAGACGGTCAGTACGTTTGATCAAATCACGAAGTCCGAACCGGAAAAAAGTCTAATTCGTAGTTTAAAAAAGAGTGGTGGACGTAATAATGGTGGTCAAATAACTTCCTGGCACAGAGGTGGTGGGAATAAAAGAAGATATCGCTTAATTGATTTCAAAAGAAATAAACGAAATATACCAGCCAGAGTAGCTGCGATCGAATATGATCCGAATCGTACGGCTCGTATTGCCTTATTGTTCTATGCGGATGGGGTAAAGAATTATATTCTTGCTCCGGATGGATTAAAAGTAAACGATATGATTGAGGCCGGCGAAAATGTCAAGTTACAGCCCGGGAATGCTTTGCCATTAGAAAAAATCCCGGTTGGGGTGTCGGTGCATAATATTGAGATTCGAGAAAATAAGGGCGGGCAGATTGCCCGGAGTGCCGGAACAGCTGTTCAGTTAATGGCAAAGGAAGGCAATTGGGCCATGCTGAAATTGCCGTCTGGTGAGGTAAGAAAAGTACCATTAAAATGTTATGCAACTATGGGTCAGGTTTCGAATGCTGATCATTTTAATATTTCAATCGGAAAGGCAGGCCGTTCACGTTGGATAGGCCGACGCCCGCATGTTCGGGGTGTCGCAATGAATCCGATCGACCACCCGATGGGTGGTGGAGAGGGAAAATCATCCGGTGGGAGACATCCTGTCTCACCCTGGGGCCAGCTGAGTAAAGGCTTAAAAACACGAAAGAAGAAGAAACCGTCAAGTTCGTTGATTATAAAAAAACGCAAATAGGGAGTAAATATGGCACGATCTGTTAAAAAGGGTCCCTTTATAGACGAAAGTCTTGCGAAAAAGATTGAGACCATGAATACAGAAAATAGGAAGGTTGTTGTCAAGTCCTGGTCTCGCCGATCGACAATTCCACCGGATTTTGTAGGGCATACCATTGCTGTTCATAATGGTATAAAATTTATCCCTATTTATATCAGTGAAAATATGGTTGGGCATAAATTGGGCGAATTTTCACCTACCAGAACCTTCCGGGGTCATGGTGGTAAATTAGCAGAGAGATTGAGTCGAATAAAGTAATTGAATGGAGATGTATCATGCAAGCAGTTGCACGATCCAAATATATCAGAATATCACCGCGCAAAATCAATCGTGTTTTAGATTTGGTTAAGGGTCTGCCTGTTAGCGATGCCTTAAACAAATTGCATTTTATACGTAAGGATGCGACCACACCGATTGAGAAAGCGATTCATTCGGCTGTGGCGAATCTGGGCAATTTAGAAGAGGGTCAGCGTCTTGATCTGGATCAGATTATTCTTACCGAGGCTTATGTTAATCATGGACCGGCACTTAAGCGTTTCAGGCCGATGTCGATGGGAAGGGCAGGAAAAATCAGAAAGCGTACGTCTCATTTAACAGTAGTTGTACAAGATAGCAAATAGGAGTTCAGTTTGGGACAAAAGACAAATCCGATTGGGTTGAGGTTGGGAATCATCAAAACCTGGAACAGTAACTGGTTTGATGAAAAGAATTTTTCAGACAGTTTACAGGAAGATCTGAAGATCAGAAAGTATGTTCGAAGTCGACTGGATAATGCGGCGGTTTCTAAAATTGCTATTGAGCGTACGGCGAAAAAAATTATTTTAACCGTGCATACGGCGCGCCCAGGTATTGTTATAGGAAAACGCGGTGCAGAAGTCGATAAATTGCGGGAAGAGTTGAAAACGATTTCCGGAAAAGAGGTACAAATTAATATCTCTGAAATAAAACGTCCCGAGCTTGATGCTTATCTCGTTGCCCAGAATATTGCCAAACAGTTGGAGGGCAAGATTAGTTTTCGCAGGGCGATGAAAAAATCAATTACTTCAACCATGCGTTTGGGAGCACAGGGGATTAAAATTGCCTGTTCGGGACGACTTGGTGGTGCTGAAATGGCCCGACGAGAAGAATATAAACAGGGACGGATTCCACTACATACCCTCCGTGCGGATATTGATTATGCAACTTATACATCGCATACCACGCATGGCTGTATCGGTGTGAAAGTATGGATTTGTAACGGTGAAGTGATCGGAAAACGATAAGATGGGAGTTGTTTAGCATGTTAATGCCTAAAAGAGTAAAGTATCGGAAAAAGCAGCGTGGTCATATGAAGGGCAATGCCCAGAAGGGTAATTATATCGCCTTTGGTCATTTTGGTTTAAAAGCCCTGGAATCGGCCTGGATAACCAGTCGTCAGATTGAAGCTGCCCGTGTTGCGATGACCCGTTCTATTAAAAGAGGTGGTAAGGTCTGGATCCGGATTTTTCCTGACAAACCGGTCACTCAAAAGCCTGCAGAGACACGCATGGGGAAGGGCAAGGGAGCACCGGAGTACTGGGTAGCTGTCATAAAGCCTGGCAGGGTCATGTTTGAAATCGAGGGGGTTACTGAAGATATGGCGAAAGAGGCGATGCGTCTTGCTTCCCACAAATTGCCCATCAAGACTAAATTTGTAGTTCGTTAGAGATAGAAGGAACGAAAATGAAGAGCAGAGATGAAATATTTAGTTTGTCGTCGGAAGAGCTGGAAACCAAGCTGACTGAATTACAAAGCGAAATGGGTAATTTACAGCTTCAGAAAGCGACACACCAGATAACAAATCCCCTGCGTATCCGAACGGTACGCCGGGACATTGCACGGGTCATTACCCTGATTAATGAATATAAAAGTGGTATCCGTAAGTCAAAAAATGTAGAAAAGTGATGGAAGAATGATGAAAGAAAGTCGTAACAAAAGAAAAGAAAGAATTGGAGAAGTCGTTAGTGATAAAATGAATAAATCGATCACTGTGGCTGTAAAACGCCGCGTGAAGCATCCGGTTTATGGAAAATTTATTTCAAAAACGACACGACTGATGGTCCATGATGAAAAAAATGAATGTCATGCAGGTGATATCGTGAAAATCATGGAAACAAGGCCCCTGAGTAGAAATAAACGTTGGCGTATGGTCGAGGTCGTCGAAAAGTATAAGTAACAAAACCTATCAAAGGATTTTGAAATGATACAGGAAAATACCAGATTAGTGGTCGCGGATAACTCAGGGGCAAAAAGTGTCATGTGTATTCGCTTGTTGGGCGGATCGAAGAAAAAATACGGATCTATTGGAGATATTATTGTTGTATCGGTAAAAAACGCCATCCCTGGCGGTGCAGTTAAAAAAGGTGAAGTATCACGTGCTGTCATTGTAAGGACGGCAAAGGAAATACGCAGAGATGATGGTTCTTATATCCGTTTTGATGAAAATGCTGCCGTTTTGATCGATAATCAAAATGAACCGCGCGGAACACGCATATTCGGCCCGGTTGCCCGGGAACTGCGTGAAAAGGAATTTATGAAAATCATTTCTCTGGCACCAGAGGTATTATAAATCAGAAAGGTCGCCATGCGTGTAGTTAAAAATGACAATGTAAAAATTTTAACCGGGAAATACAGGGGAAAAACCGGTAAGGTTCTTAAAGTTTTTCCCAATCAGGACCGGATAATTGTTGAAGGGGTTAATATTATTAAGAAACATACCAAACCGTCTCAAAAAAATCCACAAGGTGGAATTGTTGAAAAAGAGGCGGCTATTCAGGTATCGAATGTAATGATTATCGACCCTAAGACCAGTGAACCGACCCGCATTGGATACAAAATTCTGGAAGATGGGACAAAAGTCCGAATAAGTAAAAAAAGTGGTGAAATGCTTAGCAGTTAAGTTAGAAGAGGTTTTTGATGGCTGAATATCAAGTAAGAGCTCAGGAAAAATATACAAAAGAGATTGTTCCCTATTTAATGAAAAAATTCGGGTACAAAAATATAAGTGAAGTACCCCGTTTACTCAAGATTTCCCTGAATATGGGTGTTGGAGATGCTAAACAGGACCCGAAACTATTAGATAGTGCAATGAATGATCTGACAATTATCGCTGGTCAGAAACCAGCAAAATCACGTGCAAAAAAAGCTATTTCAAATTTCAAATTACGGGCAGGAATGGATATTGGTACACGTGTCACGCTTCGGCGTAAACGGATGTTTGAATTCCTTGATAGATTTATTTCGATTGCGATCCCGCGAATCAGAGATTTTAGAGGTCTTGCGGACAGTTCTTTTGACGGGAAGGGAAATTATTCCTTGGGTATAAAGGAACAAATTATTTTTCCTGAGATTAATGTAGATAAAATTGATCGTATCCGCGGTTTGGACGTAACAATCGTAACCAGTGCTAAATCTGATGAGGAAGCCTACGAATTATTGAAGTCATTCGGAATGCCATTTAGAAAACAAGCATAAACAGGTTGAGGTGAGAGTTGGCAAAGAAAAGTTTAGTTATTAAAGCTAATCGTAAAAATAGATTTTCGGTACGGGATTATAACCGCTGTAAACGGTGCGGAAGACCCCGGGCTTATATTCGTAAATTCGGGCTGTGTCGAATTTGTTTTCGCCAACTAGCCTTAATGGGTGAAATTCCTGGAATTACCAAAGCAAGCTGGTAAAAAAGAAGGAGCAAAAGTGTAATGTCGGTAAGCGATCCGATTGCAGATTATCTGACAATCATCAGAAATGGCTGTGGAGCAGGTTTCAAATATGTGGATATTCCTGCTTCAAAAATTAAACGCCAGATAACCCGTGTACTTTATAAGCAAGGGTTTATCAAACGATTTATTTTTATTGAAGACGATAAGCAGGGTTTACTGCGGGTCTGGCTTAAATATGATCCCGAAGGCAACCCGATTATTAATAAAATTAAAAGAAAAAGTACTCCCGGAAGAAGAGAGTATGTAGGTACAAAAAACCTGCCACGGGTACGAAATAATCTGGGGGTAGCAATAGTTACGACACCCAAAGGTGTAATGACCGCACAGGAAGCTGCCAGAAACAATGTGGGTGGTGAAGTTATATGTCTTGTATGGTAACCAGGTGTATAAGGAGATTTTGAATTGTCACGAATAGGAAAATTACCGATATCTATCCCGGAAAAAGTAGAAATTACTCTAAAAGATAATCATCTGACCTGTAAGGGTCCGCTGGGTGAATTGAGCCGGGAGTTGAATCCGGAGATGAATATTCAGATTGAAGACAGCCGTATTCTTGTCACCCGACCCAGTGAGAGTAAAGGCCACCGGGCATTGCATGGATTGACCCGGTCTCTGATTGCAAATATGGTGGAAGGAGTTTCTACCGGGTTTACAAAGAAGCTGGAAATAATCGGTGTTGGCTATAAGGCGGAGATGAAGGAAAACAATTTACTGCTAACGGTTGGTTACTCACATCCGATTATAATGAGTTTTCCTGAAACAATCAAAACATCGGTACCAGTTCCCACCGAGATTCTCATTCAGGGTGCAGATAAGGAACTGGTCGGCATGATTGCCGCAAAGATACGTGGTTTCAAAAAACCCGAACCCTATAAGGGGAAAGGTATCCGATATTCGAGTGAACATGTTCGTAGAAAAGCGGGTAAAACCGGCGCATAGTAAAAAAGCTATTAAGGATTATTTAAAATGGGAAAAGTACAAAATAAAATTCATGGTACCAAAGATCGGCCTCGCCTGGTTGTCTTCAGGAGCTTAAAATATATCTATGGTCAACTGATAAATGATGATCAAAAAAAAGTTCTGTTGGCGGCGTCGAATGTAGGTAAAAAATTACCGAAAAGTATTAAAGATGCGAAGACAAAAACAGCCGCAAGCCGGGAAGTTGGTAAATCGCTAGCTGCTCTCGCGGTGAAGAATAATATCAAGGAAATTATATTTGACCGCAACGGTTATCTCTATCATGGACGCATAAAAGCATTTGCGGATGGTGCCCGCGAAGGTGGACTTAAATTCTAAATAAAGGAGTACAAGGTTGGTTGAGAAAATTAACCCTGCTGAATTAGATCTGAAAGAAAAAGTTGTTCATATCAATCGTGTGGCAAAAGTCGTAAAGGGTGGTCGGCGATTTTCATTTAATGCTATTGTGGTTGTGGGAGATGGTAATGGTCATGTTGGTATCGGGTTAGGAAAAGCGAGAGAGGTTACCGGTGCGATTGCAAAAGGTACAGAGCATGCGAAGAAGAATGTATGCCGGGTACCTCTGGTGAGTGGGACCATCCCACACCCGGTTGTTTCGAAATATGGGGCTGGCCGTGTTCTGTTAAAACCCGCATCTCCGGGAACTGGGGTTATTGCCGGTGGACCTGTTCGGGCGATTTGCGAAGCGGTTGGTATACAGGATATCTTGACAAAATCGCTGGGTTCTTCCAATCCTCATAATGTTGTTAAAGCAACATTCAATGCATTGACCTCTTTGATGGATGCAGATACACAGGCGAAAAAAAGAGGAATATCAGTTCCGGAATTATTAAAAGGTTAATTTTAACAAGGTGTTTCAAATGACACAAAAAAAGTATCCTAAAATCATAATTACACAGGTTCGTAGTACTATTCATAGACCGGAAAATCAAAAAAGGACAATCGAGGCGCTGGGATTACAACGAATGAACCATAGCGTTGTGCAAAACGCCACACCACAAATATTGGGGATGACAAATACGGTCAGACACCTGGTAAGTGTTGAAGAAGTGAAATAGGGGAAACGATGGATTTAAGTAAATTGACACCTGCAAATGGTGCACGAAAAGAAAGAAAACGCCTGGGGCGGGGCCAAGGATCTGGTACCGGTGTAACGGCAGGACGCGGAGATAAAGGGTATAAATCCAGATCTGGCTCCAAAAGCCGCAGCTGGTTCGAAGGTGGTCAGATGCCTTTGCAGAGGCGTTTACCCAAATTTGGATTTGTAAATATTTATAAGAAAGAATATCAGGTGGTAAATATTCAGGATCTGGAGAAGATTAAGAAAAAAGAGAGTATTACACCAGAAGTATTGTTTGATCACGGTTTAATCAGAAAAAAGAGCATTCCTGTAAAATTACTGGGCAAAGGTGATTTGAAATCTAAAGTAATCATCAAAGTGAATGCTGTCAGCAAATCTGCACAGGAAAAGATCGAAAAAGCGGGAGGCAGTGTTACGCTATTATGATATTCGATACTATAAGAAATGTATTTAAGATAGCGGAACTCAGGAAGCGGATTCTTTTTACCCTGATGATTCTTGGTATTGAGAGAATTGGTACCTTGGTTGTTACACCGGGTATCGATACGGCTGTTCTGGCGGAAGGATTCAGGCAGTTGCAAGGTACGCTGTTTGGTCTCTATGATCTTTTTGCCGGTGGTGCTTTTGGACGGGCCGCGGTCTTTGGACTGGGAATAATGCCTTATATCAGTGCTTCGATCATCATTCAGCTATTAGGTTCTGTTATCCCATTTTTTCAGAAGCTTCAGAAAGAGGGTGAGGAAGGAAGAAAAAAGATCACCCAATACACCAGATATGGGACACTTTTAATTTCTGCCATGCAGGCCTACGGTGTTTCTATCTTTTTGCAAAACATTCAACTGGCTAATGGTTTGCGGGCGGTTCCCGATCCCGGGTTCGGATTCATTTTAACAACCATGTTGTCAATGTCAACGGGGACCATGCTCATTATGTGGCTGGGTGAACAGATCGATGATCGCGGTATCGGAAACGGAATTTCACTGATCATCTTTATTGGTATTATTTCCAGATTACCCAATGCTCTGTTTGCCGAGTATACGCAGTTTTCTGGCGGTCAGCGTGGTCTGCTGTCAGAACTTTTATTGTTGGCACTTGCGGCAGGAATTATCGCTGTGATCGTATTAATAACACAGGGAACGCGAAGAATTCCCATTCAATATGCAAAGCGTGTGATCGGAAGAAAAGTATACGGTGGTGTAAATACACACTTTCCGATGCGTGTGAATACGGCGGGGGTTATGCCGATTATCTTCGCTCAGGCGATCATGTTTGTTCCGAGTACGGTGATCACCTTTTTTCCTGAGAGCGATTTTATGGACAGTGTCCAAATTTTGTTCTCCTATGATTCCTGGTTTTACTGGATCCTTTACGGTATCATGGTTGTCTTTTTTACTTACTTTTATACAGCGATCGCTATGAATCCCGTTGATGTGGCTGATAATTTAAAAAAGCAGGGCGGTTTTATCCCCGGTGTACGGCCCGGTAAGAAAACGTCTGAATATCTGGATAATATATTAACCAGAATAACGTTGCCAGGATCTATCTTTTTAGCGATTGTGGCGATTATCCCGGCCTTTTTAGCCAAGTATTTTAAGATTCCATACAATTTGGCTTCCTTCTTTGGTGGAACGGGATTACTCATCATCGTCGGTGTCGCTTTAGATTTCTTGCAGCAGGTAGAATCGCATTTATTTATGCGTCACTATGACGGTTTTATGAAATCCGGAAGAATTAAGGGGCGAAGGGGCCTGTAAGAGTGACAAATGATTTATATTAAAAATCGTGATGAAATTGAACGGATTCGTGAAAGTAATCAGATTGTCGCAGAAACTTTACTATTTATAAAGAACTATGTTAAACCGGGAGTTTCGACGGGAGAGTTAAATAAAGAGATAGAAAACTTCATCCTGAAAAAAAAGGCCAAACCTGCCTTCAAAGGACTTTATGGGTTTCCGGCCAGCTCCTGTATTTCGGTTCAGGATGAAGTCGTACATGGCATCCCTTCATTTAAACGATATTTAAAAGAGGGAGAGATTGTAGGGATAGATATTGGTGTTGAACAGGGTGGTTTTTATGGAGATGCTGCTTTCACGTTCGCGGTAGGTAAAATTGATGATAAATCCAAGAAACTATTAACGGTTACTGAAGAAAGTCTATATCTTGGAATCAAACAAGTGATCGCTGATAACAGGGTGGGGAGTATTGGAAATGCTATTCAGGTCCATGTCGAAAAAAATAAATATAGCGTTGTCCGTGATCTGGTGGGACATGGTGTCGGGCGGAAACCGCATGAAGATCCCCAGATACCTAATTATGGGCAGGCGAATAAGGGCCCTTTGTTAAGGACGGGAATGGTTTTGGCAATTGAGCCGATGGTTAACATGGGGCGTTATGAAGTATATTTTGCTGATGATGAATGGACAGTTAAAACGGCCGATGGCCTGCCTTCCGCTCATTTTGAGCACTCGGTTGCCATCACTGAAAACGGACCCGATATTCTTTCTAAATTAAAGGTGGAGTAATTTTGGCAAAAGAAGAAGCCATAAAAATTGATGGAGTAATAAAAGAAACACTGCCCAACGCCACGTTTATTGTACAGTTGGATAGCGGTCATGAGGTACTTGCACACATATCCGGAAAGATGCGAATGCATTTTATCAAGATATTACCAGGGGACAAGGTCAGTTTAGAACTATCGCCCTATGATTTGACACGGGGTCGCATTATTTATCGTTATAAATAAAATATTACAGTTATTGAGAAATCAGGGATAAAATCATGAAAGTTCAATCATCGGTAAAGAAAATCTGTGATGGGTGCAAGATCATCCGCCGAAGAGGAATTGTGAGAGTCATTTGTAGCAAAAATCCAAAACATAAACAACGACAGGGTTAGAAAGAGGAGGCGATCTTGGCACGTATAGCAGGGGTTGATTTACCAAAAAATAAACGCATTGTGATTGCGTTAACCTATATTTATGGTATCGGCAAAACCAACGCACAAAAAATATGTTCAGAAGCCAGTGTTGATGAAAATATTCGTGTGAATAAATTGAACGATGATCAGGTGAAAACCATTCGTACAATCATTCAGTCGGCTCACAAAGTTGAAGGTGCACTCAAAACCGAAATAAATATGAATATTAAGCGGCTAATGGACATCAGTAGTTACCGGGGTTACAGACATCGCCGTGGGCTTCCCCTTCATGGACAGAGAACAAAAACAAATGCACGGACCCGTAAAGGTCGCAAACGTTTAATCAGTTCAAAGAAATAACACTAAAAGTATTGCAGGAGGTTGATTTTGGCTGCACCCAAAGCACGAAAAAAAACAAAGAAAAAAGAAAAAGTAGAGGCTCATGGCAAGGCCCATATTAAATCTACATTTAATAACACGATTATCACGTTATCCGATTCTTATGGCAATACTATTTCCTGGGCATCTGCCGGTCGGTCCGGTTTTAAAGGCTCCAGGAAGAATACACCTTTTGCCTCACAGATAGCGGCAGAAAATGCCGCAAGGGAAGCGATAGAACTTGGGTTGGTGCGTGTGGATGTCGAAGTAAAGGGACCAGGGGCCGGGCGGGAAGCAGCCATACGATCGCTTCAGGCAGCGGGTTTAGAGATATCTTCCATAAGGGATGTAACACCGATACCGCATAATGGCTGCCGTCCACCAAAAAGAAGACGTGTTTAAATATAACAATGGAGTAAATTGAATGGCTCGTTATACAGGACCAGTATGTAAAATGTGCAGAAGGGAAGGGGAGAAACTTTTCCTCAAAGGAAGCAGGTGTGTGACCGTTAAGTGCTCATTTGAAAAAAAGAGCTATGCACCCGGTCAACATGGTGTATCCCAGAGAGTTAAATTGTCGGAATATGGCATTCAGCTCAGGGAAAAACAAAAAGTTCGCCGAATTTATGGAATTCTGGAGAAACAATTCCGTAACTATTTTCAGAGAGCAGACCGCTTAAAGGGTGTTACCGGGGAAAATCTCCTGCGACTGCTTGAAAGCAGGTTGGATAATACTGTTTACCGATTGGGGTTTGCTCAATCCAGAAAACAGGCAAGACAGATGGTCAGGCATCGCCATTTTTTCGTCAATGGAAAACTGGTTGATATCCCATCATATTTACTGAAACCGGGCGATGAAATCTCTGTTAAAGAAAAAAGTAAAAAACTAATGATGCTTCACGATTCCATGAGAAGGATTCGTGATGAAGATATGTATCCCTGGTTAAGACTTGAAAAAGCACAGATCCAGGGAACTTTCCTTGATTGGCCAAACCGGGAGGATATTCCCATTCAGGTACAGGAAAACCTTATTGTTGAATTGTACTCAAAATAAGTTAAACTAATATAAAAGAGATAGGAAATTTGATGAGTTGGACAAATTTTCAAATGCCAGACCGTATCGAATTGGATGAACAAAATTACACAGATACTTATGGTCGGTTTTTTGTATATCCCCTTGAAAAGGGATTTGGGGTAACTATTGGTAATATGTTACGCCGGGTTTTAATTTCTTCGTTGCATGGGGCGGCGATTACGGCACTTCGCATCGACGGTATTCAGCATGAATTTTCGACGATCCCTGGTGTACACGAGGACGTTGCTGAGATGATTTTGAACCTTAAACAGGTCCGTCTGAAACTACTCAATAAAAAAATTGATAAAGTAACCGTACCGGTTGAAGGTTCCGGAACTTTGACAGCAGCGGATATTCAAAAACAAACCTCAGAGCTGGAAATTCTAAATCCCGAACTTCATTTAGCTACTCTAAATGATAATGCAAAATTTGAAATGGAATTAAGGATAGGCAAAGGACGCGGATACGTGCCAGCTGAGGAAAATAAAGTCCTCGATCAACCGCTTGGACTCATTCCCATCGATGCTATCTTTTCCCCGATATTGAATGTGAAATATCTGGTAGAAAATACGCGTGTGGGACAGCGTACCGATTTTGAGAAACTTGTGTTAGAAATTGAAACCGATGGTAGCATTACCCCCGATGATGCACTCACATACAGTGGTAAAATATTAAAGGATCATATTCAGCTATTTATTAATTTTGATATTGAACCGGAAGAAGAGGAAACCAGTGAGATTGATGAAGAAATGCTCCGCATTAAGAAATTACTGAAGATGAGCGTTGATGAACTGGAGCTTTCGGTGCGGTCTCATAATTGTCTAAAGGCAGCCAATATCAAAACAATAGGTGATCTTGTGCATCGGGATGAACAGGAGATGTTACGTTTTCGTAATTTTGGACGTAAATCACTAACAGAGTTAAATAAGATATTGGAGGAACGCGGTCTTCATTTTGGGATGAATATTGACAAATATTTAAAAAGTGATGAGAAATAAGACTGCTTTATGAGAAGAGGATAAAATGCGACATAAAATAAAAGGGCGAAAACTTAACAGGACAGCCAGTCATAAGAAAGCACTCATTCGCAATTTAGCTAACCAATTGTTTGAGCACAAAGAAATTAAAACAACCACAGCAAAGGCAAAGGAAGCGCAATCTAAGGTTGAACGGCTGATCAGTTACGCTAAAAAAGGGCAATTACATCACCGAAGATTAGCTTTCAGTTTCTTACGACAAAAATCGACTATCAAAACCCTGTTTGATGAGATTGCACCGGTATATACCGATCGCCAGGGTGGCTATACCCGGGTTATTAAACTTGGACGCAGGCAGGGGGACGGTGCCTTAATGTCCATTCTTCAGCTCGTTGGATTTGAGACTCTGGGAGAGACCGTCAAGACCGAAAAAAAGAAAAAAACAAAGAAAAAAGAACAGATACCCACGGATAAAAAAGCAGAACCTGAGAAAACGGAAGAAAAAACGGATAAAGCAGCAGATACAAAATTAGAGGACGCTGGTGCTGAGGATAAAAAAGAAATAAAACCGGAGAATAAAGAGGAAAACACCGGACCGGTTGAAACAAAAGATGATAAGACGGAGTAGATTGGGAGGCGGTTTTTAACCGCCTTTTTTTTATCACATCAGCCACAGTGTGAAAATGTATCATCCCATGGCATAATTTCTTCCTCGATGCATTTTTTATCGATTGTCAGTTTTATCTTTGCCACACCATTTTACGATGCTTTCATTGTGATTTTATCCCGATATTTTAATACAATCATTTTAAGCAACTAATTGAATTATAAAAGTTTGGCCCGTATGTAATCCTTGCAATATAAGGCAGGGTTTTATAAATTTTAAAGAATTAATTAAAAAATAAACAGGCTATTATGCGTCTTCTTTTCCTGGTCCTGTTAAACCTGATTCCTCTTTTTTTATCCGGAAAAAATATTCATCAGGATCGCAGCGCTTTATGGGTTGTTCGAGATGCTCTGACGACAGAAGCAGAGATTGATGAAATTATTTCCACAGCGATTGATTTAAATATAAGCGATATTTTTGTACAAATCAGAGCACTTGGCGAGACATATTATGATAGCTACTGGGAGTCCAAATCTGTTACGATCAGAGATAATTTCGATCCCTTGCAGTATATCATTGATCAGTCTGCCCGTTTTGATCTCCGCATTCATGCCTGGGTAAATATGTTCTATGTCTGGTCAGACAATAAACTCCCCGAGAATAAGAATCATATTTTAAACAGAAATATCGATTTTGTCCTCAGAAATGACAATTTTCCTGATTATAAGAGCCTGCGCAGAAAAGGATTTGAGGGATTCTTTCTTGATCCTAAAGTATCAGCTGTTCAAAAAGATTTACTGAATATATTAAAGGAATTGACTGAAAGATACGATATATCGGGTATCCACCTGGACTATTTCAGGTATCCGGGATTGGACTATTCATTTACTCCAGCCAGTCGAACCTTATACATGTTAAAGGAAGTATATGATCCATGGAAGATATATTTTGCAGCGAATACCTATTCTGAAGAAAGAGGGTACAAAGTGTTTCTTCATGCTGACAGGGATTACAGAAAAACATTAATAAAAGCACTTACCGATTATTTACTACTGATTTCTTCAACCATAAAAGCAATAAAACCTGAACTTGAGTTATCTGTTGCGGTTAAACCGGATCCGGTTGTAGCAAAACACAGATACTTTCAGGATTGGGTAAATTGGCTTGAACGCGGTTATTGTGATTTTGTCCTGATTATGAATTATCGAACAAAATGGGATGAATTTTCATTTATTTTAAAACAGCTGAAAAACAAAAATCTGGAGAGAAAAATTATTGTAGGTATTTCAACATACAATCAGGATGTGCCAGCGGTGATGCGTCGCCTGGAAGTTATAAAATCTGATGGTTTTGCCGGTTTTTCGCTATTTTCTTACAATTATTTGGTGAAAAATAAAAATTATTTGGAACATATACATCTGAATTTTTCTGCGGGGGGCTAATATGGCTCATAATGTAAAAGCGCCACGCGGTTCATCTATCAGCTGTAAAGGCTGGCACCAGGAAGCTGCGATGCGAATGTTAATGAATAATCTTGACCCTGAGGTTGCAGAGAATCCCGAGGCGCTGGTTGTCTATGGCGGATCAGGAAAAGCCGCAAGAAACTGGGACTGTTTTGATGCCATCGTAAAAGCACTAAAAGCCCTGGAGAATGATGAAACGCTACTGATACAATCCGGAAAACCTGTCGGGATTGTAAAAACGTATCCATTTTCCCCGCGTGTCTTAATCGCAAATTCAAATTTAGTGCCGGCCTGGGCAACCTGGGAAAAATTCAGGGACCTGGAAAAAAAGGGTTTGACGATGTACGGCCAAATGACGGCGGGAAGCTGGATTTATATCGGTACACAGGGGATACTGCAAGGTACCTATGAAACTTTTGCCGCCATTGCACAGACATTGGGTGTTCATGATCTTAAGGGAAAGCTTGTTCTAACGGCCGGTTTAGGGGGAATGGGCGGGGCTCAACCGCTATCGGTCACAATGAATGGTGGGGTTGCCCTGATCGTCGAAGTGGATAAAAATCGGATAAAAAAACGAATTGAAACCAAATATTTGGATAAATGGGTCGATAATTTAGATAATGCCTTACATTTATGTCGCCAGGCAATGGTGGAAAAAAAAGCTCTTTCGGTTGGGCTTTTAGGAAATGCGGCATCTGTATTACCTGTTTTGGTAGAGAGAAATATAATACCGGATATTGTAACCGATCAAACATCCGCGCATGATGAACTGAATGGATATATTCCTCATCAAGTTGCTTATGAAGAGGCGTTAGATTTACGAACAAGTGATCCAAAAAAGTATATGGAGATGGCATACCAATCAATGGCCAGGCATTGCCAGGCAATGTTAGACCTGCAAGAAAAGGGAGCCATAGTGTTTGATTACGGCAATAACCTGCGGGCGCAGGCAGAAAAAGCAGGGATTAATAATGCTTTTGACTATCCTGGTTTTGTACCTGCTTATATCCGTCCGCTCTTTTGTGAAGGGAAAGGTCCTTTTCGTTGGGTCGCATTGTCAGGGGATCCGGCAGATATCCTTAGGACCGATGAACTGGTCTGTGAGCTCTTTCCTGAAAACAAATCATTGGTTCGGTGGATTAGTCTTGCGCAGGAAAAAGTGGTTTTTCAGGGATTGCCGTCGCGAATCTGCTGGTTAGGATTGGGGGAAAGAGCAAAATTTGGCCGGGCCTTAAACCACTTGGTACGAACGGGTGAAATTAAAGCGCCTGTGGTTATTGGCAGAGATCATTTAGATACGGGCAGTGTGGCTTCTCCAAACCGAGAAACGGAAGGGATGAAAGACGGAAGTGATGTGATCAGTGACTGGCCTTTGCTGAACGGATTTGTAAACGTTGCCTCAGGAGCATCATGGGTGTCATTTCATCATGGTGGCGGCGTTGGGATCGGCTATTCCCAGCATGCCGGTCAGGTAATTGTTGCTGATGGAAGTGAAGAAATGGATTTGAGACTGGACAGGGTATTAACGAATGATCCTTTGATGGGGATCTTCCGTCATGTGGATGCAGGTTATGAGAAAGCGGTTGCATGCGCGAAAAAAAATGATGTAAAAATTCCTATGTTACAGGAGTGATTTAAACACTCAATGGGTGAAATAGTCGCAATAGTAAGTCAAAAAGGTGGTGTTGGTAAAACGACCACCTCGGTTAATTTGGGTGCAAGTCTGGCCATATTGGAACAGAAAACACTTTTAATTGACATGGATCCTCAGGGAAGTGTGGCCGCTAGCTTTCAACTTAATGAAACTCAAATTCATCAGGGTATGTATCAGGTTTTTACGCAAAACATCGCATTGACTGACGCTCTGATTGATATTGGTCTGGAAGATTTCCATATCGTACCATCGAATGTATTTGAAGAAGAAGAGGAAATTGAATTTTTTCGTCGGGGAATGGATTATTTCTTACTAAAAAAGGTGTTAAAACCTTTTAAGGAAATTTATGATTATATACTTATTGATTGCCCGCCCAGCCTGGGCAGTTTGACCATTAACGCAATCATCGCCGCGGATTCGATCCTGGTTCCCGTTCAATGTGAATATTACTCATTAAAGGCACTTGGCAAATTTGTTCGAACGATTAAAAAGATCAGCAATAAACATAATCGTAATCTGAACTTTAAGGGTTTCTTAATAACCATGTTTGACAAAAGAATAAAAAAAAGTCAAGAAATATCCAGGGAGCTCCGATATAGTTTTAAGGATACAGTATTTGAGACGGTAATTCCAAGAAATTCAAAAATTTCTGAAGCCCCCAGTGTTGGTAAACCGGTCGCTCTTTTTGATATTAGCTCTGCCGGTGCGTTAGGGTATTTACACCTGGCTGAAGAACTGTTGATTTCGGAATCAAATCACCGATTAAAGTGAAAGGATAAATCGTGAAAGATACGTACAAAAGAGTCGACGATATCAATGAAAAGGTAAAAACGGTTAGTTTATCTTATGAGGAGTGGAAAGTACTTTTCTTGGTCGGCGAAAAATCAGATAATGAGGAAATTTCTGCTCTGCTGAATCAGGAGCCATCGTCGGTTGCTGATGTTTTGGCCTCTCTTGAGTCTAAAGGTTTGATAGAGAAAGCAGAAGCGGTTGAGACCATCGACAAGGCGGAAAAAGAGGTGGATGATGCACCACAACCGTCGATTGGTGACGAACTGTTGGTAGAAGATGAAAAAACAGCTCAAACGAGTGAAGAACTTGAGGAGGAAAAGTCTGATCTGGAAGAGGAGATAGAGAGCCCGGCAGAAAAAGATGAGGAATTGAGTAATCTACATGCTGCAGAGGAAGAGTTGCTTCTGGAAGAGGAATCGCCAACTGTTGAAGAAGGTTTTGAGCCTCCTGATGTCCAGGCAGCCGGTCAGAAAGAAGAAACTGCAACTGAAGAATCTGACCTCGGCATTGATGAAAAAGAATCTGATATTATAAAAGAACTGAAAGGGGAAAGTGCAGCCGAGGAAGCGGTACACGAAACAATCACTAAAGAGTTAGTGGCTGATAAGCCTGCCGGTGAGGATACAGGTGATGATGAGATTATTACGGATGTTAGCAAAAAAACAATCATGGTCATTGATGACAGTATTGTCATTCGTAAAATGATTGAAATTGCGCTTGAAGAAGAAGACTTCAATATTGTAACAGCCATTAGTGGTAAAGAAGCATTAGAGGCTATTAACCGGATAAAACCGAATCTTGTTATTCTGGATATGTTGCTACCGGACATGAGTGGAATTGATGTTTTAAAAACCATTAAAGAAGAAAAAAAACTACCGGTAATTATGTTGTCCGGAAAAGATTCTCCGCAATTGATCGAGAGTGCAAAAGAATTAGGTGTTGATGACTTTTTACCTAAACCGTTTCGTGATGAAGAGTTGGTGGAAAAAGTAAAAACACTTATAGGGGATTAAAGACTTTGAATTCTGAAAATCAGGAAAAATTTTCCCGGTACTCTGTATTCAGTCTTTCCGGACAACTATTTGGTCTGGAGATCAATGTCGTACGGGAAGTTTTTACATTTACAAGAGTGACAAAATTACCGAATGCCTCTCCGGGTATTCTGGGTGTTTACAATTTACGAGGTTCTATTATTACATTGATTGATTTATGTCGGGTATTGGGTCTGGATTCTGTGGAAGCGAAAGAATCTGATACGGTAATCCTGATTGAAAGTGGCAAGTTCATCCTCAGTTTTATTGTAGAGAGAGTATTAGATTTTGTCGAAGTTGAAAACTCAAAAGTTCACTTACCTACCAGAAGTGTCCCGGCACGTATGGCACATTTTGTACGGGGTATATACGATAGTGGAAGTTTCGGTCAAATATATTTAATTGAAGCGGATAAATTGTTGAAATCCGAGGAGATATTCAGTCATGATACACGATAAGGATTGAAGGCATGCCAGGCACCAGTACAGAGATATTCAGGAGGATTGTCCTCATTATATTTCCATTGGTCATTGTGGGACTGTTTATATCTGCAGGGTGGGATTACTATCATGCCAGTGAAGACGCTCAGAAAGCAATAGAGGTTCGCGCACTGGCGATTACGGCAACCGCTGCTTTGAATATTGACGGAGATATCTTTGAATCTATCAAAGATGAAAATGATTATAATACTGATCAATATAAGCAAATCAATCGAATTCTACAGGGAGTTTGTGTAGTAAATAAATTGAGGAATGATGCCGCAAAAACGCTCAGAAGGAAAGGAAATGTTACCAGTTTCGTTGTTACTTCCTCCAATCGCAATCTGATTAACCAGGAATTCAATTTGTGGAAGGAGATGAATCCGACATTTAATAAGGGGTCCGCAGAGATAAAAAAGCCATACATAAAAAATGGTAAACTTTTTATCAGTTCATTCGCGCCGATCAAAAATCGTGCATCGGAAATTGTAGGATTATTCCAGTTAGATATTGGTGTTGAAGAAAGTCGTCCTTCAATAGTTAACTATATGATGGTTCCGGCCTTTGTTAGTGTTTTCTTGCTAATAATAGGTTCCGTTATTATTAAAATAATTTTTAAACCGTTACAAAGTAGTATTGATTCCTTGTCCGCACATTTTACCAAAATCACAGAAGGAAATGTTTCAGCGCGATATGTTGAGCCGGAAAAAGGATATCTGTTTGAAATTACAAGCCTGTTGGAAAAAATGCAGGCTGTTTTCCAGAAAAAACTGGCCAGTGATGAAGATAAAGAAAAGATTCAGCGACAAATTAAAGATTTATTGCGTATCGTCAGTAAAGCCGCCGATGGTGATTTTACAGTGAATGCTCAGGTGACCGCCGATACACTGGGTGCTTTGGCGGACTCATTTAATTTAATGGTATCGGATTTAAGTGAATTAGTCCGTGATGTTAAACAGAGTGCTGAAGATGTATCCCAGTCTACTCGGGGAATATTGGAGAGAACTACGGAGATGGCTGTTGGGGCCGATAATCAGGCCAAGGAAATTGTTCAAATTAGTGATCTTGCTAAAGAAATGGCAGAAATAACTCACAATACAAATAGTAGTGCGCAGAGAGCTTCCGAAGCTGCCAGACATGCTAAAGAAGTAGCGGAACGAGGTGGTTCGATTGTGGAACAATCGATCGAGGGAATGCATAGAATAAAAGAAACTGTTACAGACACTTCAGAAAGGGTAAAAGTTCTGGTGGAAAGTTCTGCAAGAATTGGTGAAATTACTGAATTTATTAGTGATGTTGCCAGCCGTACAAATTTACTTGCCTTAAATGCAACCATTGAAGCCGCCCGCGCCGGGGAAGCCGGACGGGGATTTACAGTCGTTGCTGATGAAATTAGAAATTTGGCAGAACGATCCAGCTACTCTGCCAGTGAAATAACAAAATTGATTGAAGATATCCAAAATGGCATGTCTGAGACTGTCATGGCTATGGAGTTAGGGAATAGTGAAGTTGCTGAAGGAACAAAAAAAGTTGATGCTGCCGGTTCCGCGTTGCGTGAAATATTGGGGGCCGTTGACATCTCAACAACTTCTGTTACTGAAATAACTGCCGCCACAGCGAAACAGATCAAGTCAAGCGAGGATATTGTAAATGTGTTGGAAGGAATTGCCAGCATTGCACATCAAACGGCTGAAGGTGCTAAACAAACTGAGAGTGAGATAGCTCGTCTGGAATCATTATCAAAATCGTTAAATGACGCTGTCTCTAAATTTAAATTATCCCTATAAAACTGAGGGTAATGATGTCAAAAAATAATGTAATTAGTTTTGGTGAATTTTATATAAATGAATTTTTCGATCAGGTGCGTCAGCGATCGCGTGAAGAATTTACAGAGGAAAACTTCCACCTGATTGATGAATTGTTCACAAATCTCAGTAGTCAGAATGAGATCACGGATGCGATCAGCAAACTTGCGGAAGAGCGGGCAGCAAGTGAATTATCAATATTTTTATTCGATATCTTTGATCGTGCCCAGGATTATCCACCAACGGAGCTGGTGGAGGCTCTGCCCGAAATAGCCGAAGATTTTGTTAATGGTCTTACCATCATGTTGGAAGAGGACGAGGAGATCTTGAATGCTATAAAAAAAGTGAATGGTCATTTTAAGGGAGAGCCAGCGCAAGAGACAATACCGGAAATAGAGTTGACTGAAAGCGTTGAAAAAACTGCGGCATCAGACTCAGAAGAAAGTGATAAGGACCTTCATAGTTTTACTGAATATATTGAATTAAATTTTATCCGTGAACTGGAATCATCCCTAACAGTCCGGTTGAGTAAAGAAGATACAGATTCAATGATCAATTTTACTCGTCTCCTGATTGATAATCTGGGAAAAACTGTTCCGGAAGACGCACCAAATTCTATACAACAACTGCTTTCACAACTAGGTAAAATTCTTCCCTGGCGAATAGAACAAGAATACAAACCGGCACAACTTATTGGTGAATTACCCGATTTGATCGATTCATTTATTTCATCACTTATTGAGGCCGACGCCTCAATAGTTGAAAATTCACTAAAGGCTCAAAAAATTGTGCTTCCTGAAAAAACGAAAAAAGAAAAATTTATACGGGAAGAGGTACCGGAAAAACCAACAACCATCGATAGTTTGTTGTCTGAATACTTTCAAGCCGAAGTCAACGAGCATGTTGAAGAGATGAGGGGAATCTTCAAAAAACTTGAAAAATCTCCTGATGATCCCGAAAGTGTCCGGGAATTGATAGAACAGTTACAATCATTTAAAGAAATCAGCATGATCCACGGGTACGTGATATTGGAAGATTTCTGTTCAGAAATGCTAGCGTTGTTACATGAAGCTAAAAAAGAGAAAAAAGTGTTTAATTCTGAGTCCCACGATTTAGTTAAAGACCTTCTTTCCATATTGAAACAAACAGACAAAGTAAAAGACTCTAAAGAAGAAACACCAGAATCTTTGGATTTACGGAAAATACTGGATTATTTTAATTCGTCTCTATTTACAACATCGACTCCTGAAAAAGTTGAAAAGGATAAAATTGAACAAATAGATGAAACAGGTGCAGAGACACCGGGAATTAGTGGAAGTGATGCATCTGAACTTATTCCAATCTATAAAGAGTTGCTCAAAGATTTAAAACCAACGCTTAAAGCGGAACTGTCATCACCACAAACAACATTGGATGGATTGCTTGGCCTTTTTGAAAGACTGACTACCGGATCTGAAATATTGGGCCAGCCGGGAATCGCACAGTTCATGCAAACTTATTCTGAATGTTTAGCGAAAGGCAGAACTGTCCCTGAAAAAAGAAGCAAAGCTGCCAGAGGAGAACTTTTAAATATATTCAATGAATTCTCAAGAAAAATTTCTGTCGATTTTGAGTACGAAACCATTAAGGAGAAAATATCTAAATTTCAGGATATGTATCTCGCTGAGATAAAAGAACTGACAGTGGAAAATACCCATGAACTCCTGCAAATTCTTATGCAGAATGAGGAAAAAAACCTGAACATTCTTTCTGAACAGTTGATTAAAATTTTTAATTTAAAAGACAATAAAATTAAAGATTTTCAGATTCAACATTTCAAAAATCTCACAAATAATCTCCATCTAATTGGAATCCCTACACTGACTGTTTTTCCTGAGTTTTATATAAATCTTTTCGAATCACATGCTGGTTCGGAACAGGATGAGTCCGTTTTAAATACAACCGATTTTACATACCGTTCCATTATTAAATTGATTACCAAAGATGGGGCGGATGCGAAGATCGGAGAAAAACTGGACTTATTGGTGGAGGCTTTTTCCGCTAAAGAGGATGCAATTGATGAAACAAAAAAGAAGAAAGAATCTATTGATATCAAACCGGATACAGAGGCAGAACCTGAAGATACAGGTGAATCAAAATCCGAAAAGGAAAAGATAAAAACTACCGAAGCCAGTGAAGATGAAGAATTAAATGAAATTTTTAAGCAGGAATCCGAGAAATATTTAACAACGATCAATGGCGCCCTGGAGGATTGGGGAAATGATCCTGAGAAAAGTCAGGCGCCCGAGATCATTGAAAAAAGTCTTCATTCATTAAAAGCATCGGCCCGCTTAATGGGTTTTAATGATGTTGCAGATCTTACGACCCCTCTTGAAGCAATGTTTGAGAAGTTTGTGCAGACCGGACAAAAATTAACTTCTGATGAACTGGTGATTGTTAAAGATGTATTAACAGGTTTGAATTCCGGTATTGTCGGGGAGCCCTTTAATACCGATACTTTAATAGAAGCACTGAAAAAAATAAAAGTTACTGAACCGTCAGAACGATCATCAGCCGTCGCCGGGGATAAAGGAAGGGGGCACTTAAAAGAGGAACAACTATTTGTTGGTTCAGGGGAAGAGGATGAAGACTTGCTGGAGATCTTTAAAGATGAATCCACTGAATATATTGCTATTGTTGAGAAAGCTAATCAGGCACTGCGCAAAGATGTAGGTGATAAAGAAGCATTGACTCAACTAGAAAATGCCATGCATTCATTAAAAACAGCTGCGAAAATGCTTGGATTCAGCGAAATCGGGCAACTGGCAAATTCTGTCGAGGGATCAGCAGTTGCTATACTTAAAGGTGAAATAGCCAGCAACTCCGAAGTTAATGAAGGTGTATCTGAGGCGATAGAATTAATAAAAGAATTGACAAACGGAGAAAAGCAAAATATTGGAAAAATGAACCCGATTATCTCCAGATTGAATGTAGAGTACCTGGCAGAAAAAGGAGCCGGTCAGCCCGAAACAACAGAGAACCAGAAAATCAGCGTCGTAGATGCAGAATTGGATGAGCAGACACAATTATTCGTGAAAGAAGGGTGGGAATTACTGGAAAAAGTGAATCGGGATCTGGTGAATCTTGAAAAAAATCCGAAAGATCAAGCCATCATAAGTGATTTAAACCGCACCATTCATACTTTAAAAGGGAGCGCCCAGCTGCTCAATTTTAAAAAAATCGGATCTTTGGCACACAAAATTGAAGATTTGTTTATCAAGTCTAAAGAATCAAAATCGGATTTAAACGGACAAAACATGGATGTTATCTTTAAATCTGTGGATACCATTCAGGCTCTATTAACATCAATAAAAAGCGGAGACGGGGAAAAAAATGAGGAGGTTGATTCCTTATTAAAGCAGATCGCTGATATTTTAGAAAAACCCAGTCCCAAAAATGAGCCGGCTAAAATTCCTACGCTTCCAGAAGGACCAAAAACAAAACCCAGGGTTGTGGAAATAGATAAAACTCCCGAAGAACAACCGGATCGAGAACAGGTTATTAAGATTACCACTGAAAATCTTGACAATCTGGTAAATATGGCCGCAGAACTGGTAATTAATAAGACACAATTAAGTAGTTATCTGGATAAACTGAAAAAGATTGGCGATACATTTGAGGAAGATAAAAAACGTTTAAAAAAGTCAAACCATACGATCAATATGTTTATGGAAAAAGCAAGGGACGAAGGAAATGGTAGGAGTGTAAAATCAAAGTTAGATGATGGTATGTTAAAAGATCTTTCGTCCGTATCAGATAATTTTAATGAGGTAATAAATACCTTTGATACAGTCTCTAAAAGTTTTCGATCGATTACGCGGGAATTTGAGCAAAATATCGGACAAATTTCCAGTCTATCGAAAGCCCTTCACGATGATATTTTACAGGTACGTCTTGTTCCGACAAAAATGCTGTTTAATCGCTTTCCAAGAGCGGTCAGGGATATGGCTAAAGATTTGAAGAAAAAAGTGAATTTAGTGGTTGAAGGTGAAGAAACGGAGATGGATCGTGCCTTGATTGAGTCATTAACTGATCCGGTAATGCATTTGGTTCGTAATGCTATTGATCATGGTATTGAGACACCAAAAGAAAGAAAAGAGCAAGGCAAGAGTGAAGATGGCATTGTGTTGCTAAAGGCAAGACGGAGCAAAAACCAGGTGTTAATTGAAGTCCAGGATGATGGTAGAGGAATTGATCCGGAACTGGTAAAAGAAGAAATTATTAGAAGGGCCGTGGCAGACGAGAAAGATGTACAAAATATGCGTGCGACAGAAATCCTGGATTATCTCTTTCATCCTGGATTCTCTACAAGAGAAGAAGCCTCGGATGTTTCCGGTAGAGGCGTTGGGCTAGATGTTGTTGCCAATCAGCTACAGCGTTTGAAAGGTGATATTCGTATCAATTCTACCCCGGGAAAAGGAACCATATTCAGTATTCGTGTGCCGTTGACACTGGCTATTGTCCAGGCAATGTTGGTAAAGGTTGGATCTGAATTTCTGGCGATACCTCTTTCATCAGTCGAGGAAACCGTTCAATTCAAAGATCCGGAATTGGTGGAACAAGACGAGAAGGCATTTATCACGATAAGAGACCAAATGATTCCCGTCGCCTACCTTTCCGCATTATTAGACTATGGCCAACAAGAAATAACAGTGGAAGACAAGAGTCATACCGCGATCATCGTTCAAGAAGCCGGTGCGCGCTATGGTCTAATCGTCGACAGTGTAATCGGCCGTGAGGAAATTGTTGTAAAGGCATTAGGTGAACATTTAACGCAGGTCCCTTATATATCCGGAGGTACTATTACAGGCGATGGATCAGTTATATTGATTCTGGATATTCCTTCTATAACACAAAAAATAGAATGGGATGTGTATGGTCCGGATAAAGATTTTTCAGCAATTGAAAGGGCAAGAAAAGTGGTAAAAGAAGGGTCAAAAGAGACACCAACAAAAAGGACCAGCAGGAAGAAAGCGCCTGCCAAACCGGAAAAAGTGATCATTAAAAAGAAAAAAGTGAAAGGACGTGCTCCCCAGGCTTTGATTGTGGATGACTCGATCAGTGTCCGTAAATTTGTTTCGTCCGTACTGGAAAAAAATAGATATTCTACCATCATGGCAGAAGACGGACCTGAGGCACTGGAAGAGCTGGATAAAGAAAATTTTGATATCATTATCACGGACTTGGAGATGCCAAAAATGCAGGGATTTGATCTTATCAAAGAAATACGAGAACAAAAAAAACTGAAAGAAATTCCTATTATTATTCTCACCGGCCGGGCTGGTAAAAAGCATAAAGAAAAAGGAGAACAGCTCGGTGCTAATGCTTATATCACCAAGCCGTTTAAAGAAAATGATTTATTAAAAACACTGGAAAAATTTATAGAAATTGAATAGGCCTGGTTTTCTTTCAGGATTTAACTAACTTGGTCTAATCATAAACCTGGATTGAGATAGAAGGTACTCAAAGATAAACAGATGAAACCAAATCTTTCAAAGAGAAATGTATTCATCGGTAGCCTCGTGATCCTTGTGGTGCTGATGCTCAATGCCTTTTCTCAGACACAGCGTATAACCGGTGAGAAGATCACCGGCACCCGGAACTGGGCCGGAACGATAGTAATCGCTGGGGATGTGGTTATTGAAGACAGTGGTCGTCTGACCATTGAGTCGGGAACTAAGGTTATCTTTGAACAAAATAATGACTTGAGTAAAAGTGGTTTGGATAAAACCCGGAGTGAACTTATTGTCAAGGGTACATTAATTGCCCGGGGTATGCCCGGGAAAAGGATTACATTCTCTTCTCAATCTGCTTCTCCCCGTATGGGCGATTGGTATGGTATCGTGTTCCTTCATTTAAAATCAGGCAGTATTCTTGATTACTGTTTGATTGAGTATGCCTATAATGGTATTACAATAAAGAACAGCACAATGCAAGTGAGTAACAGCGAAATACATTATAATTATCATGCCGGTATAAAAACAGAGGTAAAAGCCAAGCCAATAATTAAAAACAATATCATATCGGATAATGGATATGCCGGGTTAATTTGTGAGCTTGGCTCAAAACCGATAATAACAGAAAATCTCATATCATTGAACAGAATAGGTGTTGTCGTATTCAGTCTCTCTCAGCCAAATTTTGGTTCTCTGGTACGCGATGAAAATTATAATCCTGGTAAAAATAAAATTTTTAATAATGAAGAATACAATTTTTATAATCATTCAAACAAAGCGATAAGTGCCGAAAACAATGCCTGGGGGGATAAAAAGCTTACAGACATTGCTTTGAAGCTATACGATAAAACGGATAATACAAAATTTGGTAGGATTGATTATACCCCGGTTTTAAATGAGTCCGCGCAACCAAAGTTGGGTAATATGTTATTGTTGACCCAGAATACCACTAAAAGCCCCGCATCTGACAATAAAAATGTAAATAATAATATTGCCAGAAACAATCCTCAAAAAAAACCTGCAATCGTGCAACAGCAAGAAGTCGAAAAAGATACTTCTACCAAGATAATTGTGGATACCGCACCGGATAAAAAAGAGAATACAGAAGCTGATGAGTTTGATCTCAGTAAAAAACTGCAGGAAGCTGCACCTCTGATTGCATCGAATTCTCCCTATAGTATTATCGTCAATGACCTGCCTGTATCCAATGCTGCTATTGCCCAGCAGATTGATTATGATCAGACATTTCTGGAACTCTTCCTCGATGGTGGGAAAAAGGTATATTTAAAGAAACCCAAATTGAAAATTAATAGTGTTATAAAAAGTATCATGCAATCTGGCGAGGTGCGTGTACGTATCATTGTTGGCAAAAAAGGTGATGTTGAGCAAGCCTCTTTGCTGAGGGGGATCAATGAGATCTTGGATCAGGCTGTATTGGAGGTTATTAAAAATTATAAATACAAACCGGGTATGGTTAATGGTCAACCGGTAAGATTTACGACAAGCGAGGTGTACCGTTTCAAATAAAGTGATATTATTCTTTTTAGACGGTGTGGGTATGGGAGTTGACGATCCCACTTATAATCCCTGTTGCTATTCTGAAACAGGGATTTTTCATGTTAAGAATCAAAACCTTCCACGGGGAGGGAAAAAATACTCCTTAGATGCACAACTGAACATCCCCGGTTTACCTCAAAGTGCTACCGGGCAAACCACCTTATATACCGGCGTCAATGCTGCCAAAATGATCGGGAAGCATCTATATGGTTTCCCCAACCAGGATCTGCGAAACATTTTACATAAACATTCCATTTTTGTGAACCTGGTCAAAAAAGGATTTAAATGCAAATTCATCAATGCCTTCCGACCTGTTTTTTTCACTACGCCGGAAATTTTTAATAATCTTCACCTGTCAGCCACAACAGAAATGAATAAATATGCCGGTTTGACTTTTTCCAATCTCAAGGATATAAAATTGGAAAAAGCGCTCTATCATGATTATACAAATCGTGAATTAAGAAATAAGGGATTTAATCTTCCATTATACAGGGCTGATATCGCTGCCGAGATCCTGGTCAAGGAATGTGAAAAGTATGATATGATCCTTTATGAATATTTCCTAACCGATTTTGCCGGTCATGCCTGTGATTTGAACCGGGCGATTGCTGAGATTAAAAAGGTTGAAGAACTAATAGTTGCCCTGCTTAATAAAGTAAATCTAGAAAATACGATTCTGATTACAGTGAGTGATCATGGAAATATTGAGGATTTACGCACGAAATCTCATACAAAAAATCCGGTATTTTTAGCGATCTGGGGGAACAGTTCCGCCGGGCAAACACAAATTTTTAGGTCACTGCTCGATATCTTCCCATTTATTTATGAGCGCATAACAGGTTAATTTCCAAAAACTGGTTAATTATTATTTAAGTCCATGAATGTTTGTTTAAGGCAATATCATTATAAATTATCATTGGAAAATCAAATAGTCTGGGGATGAGTATGTAAATTATGGATTTTGGCTCCAACCTCACCCCCTGGCCCCC
>CAZBBC010000041.1:0-30644 GCA_964489835.1 uncultured Calditrichota bacterium | reverse complement strand
AAAAACAGTTATGAGTACAGCAAATAATACAATAGAGATTATCTTTCCGGATGGTGAATCCCGATCATATCCCACAGGAACCACCCCTGAAAAGATTGCCGTAGATATAAGTCCGGGATTGGCAAAGAACGCTTTGGCTGCAAAAATAAACGATCAAATTGTCGGATTGCAGACTCCTATCAAGGACAGTGGCCCAATTCAGGTCCTCACTTTTAAAGATGATGAGGGTCGTGATATATATTGGCATTCTTCGGCCCACTTGATGGCTCAAGCAGTTAAGCGTCTTTTTCCGGAAGCACAATTAGGGATCGGACCTCCGATCGAAGACGGTTTTTATTACGATATTGAACTTGATCGAATGTTAACACCGGAGGATTTCACCAATATTGAAGCCGAGATGTCAAAGATCGTTGATGAGGATCTGAAGGTTTCACGGCAGGAATTGTCCCGGGAAGAGGCCATAGATTTATTTAAAAGTCTTGGTGAGGGACTAAAAATCGAGTTGATAAATGAACTTGAGAACGGTATCAGCGCTTATAGTCAGGGTGAATTTACCGATCTTTGCCGTGGTCCCCATGTTCCCTCCACCAGAAAACTTGGAAAAAACTTCAAACTACTGGCGGTCGCCGGCGCTTACTGGCGTGGTGATGAGAACAATAAGATGCTGCAACGTCTTTATGCAACCTCTTATCCCGATAAAAAGCAGTTGAAAGAGCATTTACATCGCCTCGAGGAGGCAAAGAAGAGAGATCATAGAAAACTGGGAAAAGAATTAGATCTTTTTTCTATTCATGATGAGATTGGCAGCGGTTTGATTTTATGGCATCCGAAAGGTGCTGCTATCAGAAATATTATAGAAAATTTTTGGAAGGAAGAGCACTCAAAAAATGATTATGAACTGGTATTTACTCCCCATGTCGCTAAATTGAATTTGTGGGAGCGTAGCGGCCACACCAGTTTTTATCAGGAAAATATGTACGCGCCTATGCCGGTAGAGAATGTTGAATATCAGCTCAAACCGATGAATTGTCCTTTTCACCTGACCATCTATAATTCGAAACTGCGCAGTTATCGCGATTTGCCAATCCGGTTTGCTGAACTCGGAACTGTCTACCGTTATGAACGGTCGGGTGTATTACACGGATTGATGCGCGTACGCGGATTTACTCAGGATGATGCCCATATTTTTTGCACTCCTGATCAATTAACTGAAGAAATAATACGCGTGCTTAATTTCACGATGTTTATGTTACGCACCTTTGGATTTGATCAATATGATGTTTATCTTTCTACCCGTCCAGAAAGATTTGTCGGATCCATAGAAAAATGGGATGAAGCGACAGAGGCCTTGCGAAAGGCGTTGGAAAATAACAATATAAAATATAAAATTGATCCGGGCGAAGGAGTCTTCTACGGACCCAAAATCGACATTAAGATCAGGGATATTCTGGGAAGATCGTGGCAATGTTCAACCATTCAGGTCGATTTTAATCTGCCCGAAAAATTTAATATCGAATATGTCGATTCGGAAAGTAATCATGTCCAGCCGATTACCATTCACAGGGCCTTGTTGGGATCGCTGGAACGCTTTTTTGGCATACTCATAGAGCATTATGCCGGAAATTTTCCTCTGTGGCTCGCTCCGACACAAGTTAAAATTATTCCTATTGCCGATCGTCATTTTGAAATGGCACAAGAAATTGATATTTTTCTAAAAAATAATGGGATTCGTACCGAGCGGGATGAGCGGAATGAAAAGGTCGGCTATAAAATCAGAGAAGCAGAGATTCAGAAAATACCCTATATGCTTATTATTGGAGACAAGGAAGTTGAATCGAGCCATCCCTCAGTAAGACAGAAGGGAAGGGGCGATTTAGGAGCTATGGCAAAAGAGGATCTGCTAATCAAATTACAATCTGAAATAAAAAATAAAGAAATTATTGATTAGCTGAAGGAGTGTACTATTAAAAAAAACAAGACAAGAATCAATGACCAAATCACTGCAGAGGAAATCAGACTTATCGGTCCCGAAGGCCAACAGATAGGCGTTGTCTCTACGACAAAAGGACTTCAGGTGGCAGATGAGGAAGGATTGGATTTGGTTGAAATTTCACCGGATGCGAATCCGCCGGTGTGTAAAGTCCTTGATTTCGGTAAATTTAAATATGAAATCAGTAAAAGAGAGAAAGATAGCAAGAAAAAACAACATGTTATTGTCCTTAAGGAGATCCGTCTCCGTCCGCGGACAGAAGATCATGATTTAGAATTCAAGATTAAACATGCCAGAAAATTTCTGGAACAGAAAAATAAAGTTAAATTCACTGTACAGTTCCGCGGCCGAGAAATGGCCTATAAAGAATTCGGGGAAAAACTTCTTGATCGTGTTGTTGATATTCTTGATGATATTGCCAAGGTGGAAACCGATAAAAAATTTGAAGGTCGCAGACTGACCATGACTATGATTCTGAAGTAATAATAATAAGGAACAGATATAATGCCAAAAATGAAATCAAACAGAGGAGCAGCCAAACGATTCCGGGTAACCAAAAGTGGAAAAATCAAACGGCATAGCTCACATTTCAGCCATATATTAACTAAAAAGTCACCAAAGAGAAAAAGAAGTCTCAGAAAAGAGAGTATTGTGGCAAAATCTGATGAGAAGCGTGTACATAAAATGATTTTGCAATAATCATAGAGTACGAAAGGAGTTTAAGTACCATGCCAAGGGCAACAAATAATGTGGTAGCAAGACATAGAAGAAAAAAGGTTCTTTCGGCGGCCAAGGGATATCGATTGGGTAAGAGCCGTCTTTATAAATCAGCCAAAGATCAGGTCGAAAAATCATTGTTATATGCCTATCGGGACCGGAGAACGAAAAAGCGAAATTTTCGAAAATTATGGATCACCCGTATCAATGCCGCTTGCAGAGAAAACGGAATTACTTATTCGGTTTTTATGAATAAGTTGACAGAGAAAAAAAATGAATTAAACCGTAAAGTTCTTGCTGATTTGGCTGTTCGTAATCCTCAGGCCTTCGAAAAATTAGTAAAAGAAATTAGCGCTTAACACCATTGATTTTATTTATGATCTTAGGGAAGTGCCACTTTTTGCACTTCCTTTTTTTTGATTCAAGGATAAACAATGCTTGATCGTATCAGAGATCTGAAAGAAAAATTCAAAGCCGATATCAGCCGTGTTAAAACTCTTCCCGAAGTTGAAAAAATCAGAATTAAATATCTGAGTCGCAAAGGGGAAGTGGCCGAGCTATTTGCCCGTTTAAAAGACGTCAACGCAACAGATCGTCCTAAAATTGGTAAAGTGCTCAATGAGCTAAAGACCCATTTGGGTCGTGAGCTGGAAAATCTGCAATCTGGCTTGCAACGGAAGACCGACAAGAAGGCATTGGATTTAACTTTACCGGGCAGAAGGCCTTTTACGGGTCGAAAACATCCGTTAACAAAAATACTCGATGAAATCAAAACAATATTTATGGGTATGGGTTTTAGAATAGAGGACGGGCCTGAGATAGAGACGGATTATTACAATTTTGAAGCACTCAACATGCCTAAAAATCACCCCGCCAGGGATATGCAGGATACTTTGTATATAACTGAGGATATCGTTCTTCGTACGCACACCTCGCCCGTACAGATTCGGGTTATGGAACAATCAAAGCCCCCGGTCCGTATCATTGCACCTGGTCGCGTATACAGAAGGGATACACCCGATGCCAGTCATTCACCGTTTTTTCATCAAGTGGAAGGATTAGTCGTGGATGAAGGTATCAATTTCGGTGATTTGAAAGGTGTTATCACTGCATTTGCGCATAAAATGTTTGGGTCAGATATCCGTGTCCGATTCCGTCCCAGTTTTTTCCCGTTTACGGAACCAAGCGCCGAATATGATTTTATATGTGTTTTTTGCCGGGGTAAAGGATGTCGCGTCTGTAAGAATACAGGATGGGTTGAGATTTCCGGTGCCGGAATGGTGGATCCGAACGTATTCGATTATGTAAATTACGATTCTGAAAAATATACCGGTTACGCTTTCGGTATGGGTATTGACAGAATCGCGATGCTTAAATACGGTATCCATGATATCCGTCTCTTTTTTGAGAATGATATAAGATTTTTAGAGCAGTTTTAAACAGGGTACCCACCTTTTTAGATTTACTTCAATGTCATTAAACTGAAATATTTTTTTATGAAAGTATCTTATAATTGGCTTAAAGACTATGTAAAATCTGATCTATCGCCATATGTTTTGGCAGAAAAGTTAACGATGGTTGGATTGGAGGTAGAAGAGGTTACTCCTTTATTGCCTGTTTTTAATGGTGTTTCTGTTGGACTGGTAATTAAAGTCGAGAAACATCCGAATGCAGATAAATTATCGGTATGTGAAGTTGACACCGGGAAAGATCAGTTGCAGGTTATCTGTGGTGCTCCCAATATAGCAAAAAATCAACATATTGCCTTTGCACCTCCAGGTACCCAACTTCCGAATGGTTTAACGATAAAAAAGGCAAAAATTCGGGAAATTGAATCCTTTGGGATGATTTGTTCGGAAGAAGAGCTGGGTCTCGAAGAAAAATCCAGTGGTATCTGGGTTTTACCCGATGATTACCCCATTGGCGCAGACCTATATCGTTTATTATCTCCGACACAAGATTATGTTCTCGATATTTCGATTACACCAAACCGTCCGGATGCGATGAGTATGATAGGTGTTGCCAGAGAAGTTGCCGCCGTATTATCCACCAATTTTAACACACCTGCATTCAAAAGCCCGGAGATCTCAGAAAAAGCAAAGGATTTTGTTACCATAAAGATTGAAAGCCCCGACGGATGTCCCCGGTATGCAGCAAGAATTATACGTAATGTTAAACCGGGTCCCAGCCCCAGGTGGATGGCTGATCGTCTGAAGGCAGGCGGTATACGACCGATCAATAATATTGTTGATATAACAAATTATGTTCTTTTAGAGCTTGGTCAGCCACTTCATGCGTTTGATCTGTCACAGATTACCGGCTCCAAAATAATAGTGCGTGAATCAAAAACAGATGAAAAATTCATTACCCTGGATGAGAAAGAACGAGAGTTACCGCCAAAAACCGTGATGATCTGCGACGTCGATAAGGCAGTGGCTATTGGTGGTATTATGGGGGGATTAAATTCTGAAGTTTCGGAAAATACAAAGAACATCCTACTGGAAAGTGCTTATTTTAATCCATTGAGTATTGGCAGGGCATCGAAAATATTGGGCCTTTCCTCGGAGGCTTCACAGAGATTTGAGCGGGGTGTCGACCCCAATGGAATACCTTTTGCCTGTGACCGGGCAGCATTCCTCATGGCATCACTGGCTGGTGGGGAAGTCCTGAAAGATATTGTCGACGCATATCCCAAAAAATACACAAATAAAAAGATCCATGTCAGGCCCAAAAGGGTCAACCATCTCCTGGGAACTCATTTGGATGATAGTACTATCACTTCAATTTTGGGCAGGTTAAATATACAGTATGAAAACGAAACTGCTTTGATTCCCACTTTCAGGCCGGATTTGGAGCGTGAGGTGGATCTGATTGAAGAGGTTGCCCGGTTGATTAATTTTGATCATATTCCGGTTAAAGAACATACAGCAATCGAATATGACATAAAACCAAATAAAGATGAATTAATTCATCAAATGCTCAAAACAGAGATTAGAGAGCAGGGTTACTACGAAGTAATCACCAATAGTATGGTCGCTTATCGCGAATTAAGAGAAATTGATAACGGCGATTTTATAAAGGTAATGAATCCTATTAGCGATGACATGAATGTTATGCGTCGCTCGCTTATTCCGGGATTATTAAAAGTAGCTGCCTACAATATCAACCGTAGTGCCGTCGATTTACATTTATTCGAGCATGGAAGGGTTTTCTTAAATTCAAATATAGGATCCCCAGAATCTCAACCCTATTATATCAGTGGGCTTATACATGGTTCCAGACGGCGGCCTGGTTGGTTTGAGGGGGTATCAAGTGTTGATTTCTATGATATTAAGGGTTCTGTCGAAACCTATCTGGAGAAAATATTCCTTGACAAATATGAATTTATTTTATATGATAATACGGTCTATTTTGATCAGGATCAGGTGCTTGGAGTAAAGATAGGAAAGAATCAGTTGGGTCAATTTGGGCTTATAAAAGAGGAGATATCCCGACATTTTGATATCCACTCAAATGTATTTGGCTTTGAATTTTCCGTTGATTTATTAAAAGAACATCTCAATTTTACTCAGTTTTTTGAGATGTTCTCAAGATTTCCTTTTATTGAAAAAGATCTTTCTTTTGTCATTGAATCAGATCTAAACGCAAGAGCGTTAGAAGATTTAATATACCAGAGCGGAAGACCTCTGGTAAAACATGTTGAGATATTCGATCTTTTCCAAAGTAAACAATTAGGGGAAAGCAAAAAAAGCATCGCATTTCGCATCCGCTTTCAGTCTTCTGAAAGAACTTTAAATGAGAAGGAGGTTGGTAAGATTTTTAATAAGATTATTAGTGATGCTGAGAGCAGCATGAATGCAAAATTGCGAGAATAATTATGGAACTAGAAAAATTTGACCGGTTACAGGTTCTTGTCAAAGAAGCAACAGACCTGATCATTAAACTTAAATTTGAAAACAAATCTTTAAAAGAGAAAAATACAAAATTACAAGAAGAGCTGAACAGCGGTTCCCAAAAATCGTTAAAGAATCTGAAGCGATTGGAAGATAATAATCATAATCTAAGACAACGACAGGAAAAAATTACTTCCAGGCTTACACATTTGAGAAATAAGGTAAGAAGTCTGACAGATGGTGTTTGAGTCTTAAACTTGGAAAATAATGCCAACAAATCAATTAAGAGTAAATATTTTTGGCTCTGAATATGTTCTAAAAGCGTCTGAAAATCAAGCTGAACTAATTAAGATTGCTGAGTATGTTGACCGTAAAATGAAGGAAGTAGACCGGACCCAGCCAATTGGTTCAAATCTAAAAATCGCCATATTAACAGCATTGAATATTGCTGAAGAATTATTTCAGAATCAACAATATCATGAACGTTTAAAAGATCAAATTAATCATGAGTCAAATAAACTCAGTCGTTCTTTACAAGACGTTTTAGATATATAAATGACACAAGGCATTTAGCACTGCCCTGTATTTAAACGTGGTGCTTATTTAAGAACCAACACCTTTAAACAGGGAGCCCGGCTCTGGGCGGCAAATGTAGGCCTCTCTTGTAGAGGAAACTTGACCCGTTCAGGAGGGTACCCATCATACGGGAACCAGGTTCAAAATTGGCATTAGACGCTAAATACAGGGCATTTTTTTTATATTTGCCTTTATATAAACAGGAGGCAGGAGGCAGAATGTTTTTGATACTTCTGATTAGTATTGTTATTACGGCAATCCTATTTTTTGTAATTGGGTGGATCCTGAACTCCTCATTTGGTAAAAAGTCTCTGAAGAGTGCCCGAGAAAAAGAAAATGAGATCATTACCATTGCTAAAATAGAAGCTGAAAATGCAAAAAGAGAAAGACTGATTGAGGCTGATGAAGAATTTTATAATCTGAAGCAGAATCTCGAGGAAGAATATCGTAATAAAAAACGATCTCTTCAGAAAGAAGAACAGAGCCTGAATGAAAAAGATACAAATATTGATCGCAAATCTGATTATATCGCCAAGAAAGAAAGTGATCTGAACCTTTTAGAGAAAGAGCTAAAATCATATGAGCAACAAAACCTGCTAAAGCAAGAGAAACTGAATCATATGATTAATGAACAAAACCAAATGCTTGAAAAAATTGCCGGGCTCACCTCTGAAGAAGCGAAGAAAAATCTAATGGACAATCTGATCGAAGAGGCGAAAAATGGTGCCGCAAAAATGATACAACAGGTTATGGAAGAAGCTGAGAAAGAGGCAAAAAACAATTCAAGAAATCTGATCATTACAGCGATGCAACAATCGGGTGTTGATATGGCGATCGAATCTACTGTTTCTACGGTCATCATTCCTTCCGATGATATGAAAGGCAGGATTATTGGTAGAGAAGGAAGAAATATTCGTGCTTTCGAGGAGGTGACAGGTGTTGACGTTATTGTTGATGATACACCCGGTTCAATCATTTTAAGTGCTTTTGATCCCACCCGTCGTGAGATTGCTCGTATCGTTATGGAAAAGCTTGTTGCTGACGGCCGTATTCATCCCGGTCGCATTGAAGATATGTATGAAAAAGTAAAAAGTGAAATGAATGAACACATGCGAGAGCTGGGTGAGCAGGTATTACTTGAATGCGGCATTCATGGTGTTCATCCTGAACTGGTTTATCTTCTGGGAAAATTGAGATTTCGTACCAGTTTTGGTCAAAATGTTCTTCAACATTCAAAAGAAGTTGCTGTTACTTCAGGTATTATTGCCGCGGAACTGGGATTAGACGTATCGCTTGCCAAGCGTGCGGGACTGTTGCATGATATTGGTCGCGCGACTGAAAAATCTTTGGATACCACCCATGCCGAAATTGGATCGGATATTGCTAAAAAGTATAATGAAAATTTGATCATTCAGAATGCCATCGCTGCCCATCATAGCCTTATAGAACCAATTTCACCCATAAGTATTATTGTCCAGATAGCGAATGAATTGAGCAAGACCCGTCCGGGTGCACGCCGGGAGGCGATAGAAAGCTTTATTACTCGAATGCGACAAATTGAAGCCATTGCCGAATCATTTGAAGGTGTCCACCATTCTTTCGCTATACAGGCTGGAAGGGAAATACGTATCATCGTTTCTCATGATAAAGTTGATGATAAAAAACTTCATCAGCTGGCCAATGAGATTGCAAAAAAAATTGAAAAAGAAATTGAATATCCCGGTCAAATAAAAGTTGTGGTTATCAGAGAGTTCAGAGGAGAAGATTTCGCCTGATGCCTGATAATTGTGTTTATCATTTTGAACTCTGATATTTTAAAAAAGCATATAATCCCATAATCCAATCCTCGTAGAGGATAAATTATTGTAAAAAAAAGTACATAAACCAATAACCCATCCTTGTAGAGGATGCATTATTAATGATATTTAAAATAGCATACAATTAGAATATTTATTTGAATTTTTTGATTAAATTCCTCACAATATGTCAGTACTTATATGATTTCCGCGATTATAAATCCTCTACGAGGATTATATCATTTTTGGGTACGATTTTTTTCTACAATAATAAAACCTCTACGAGGTTAATAATCTTTTTCGTTCTAAAGGTATGAAACTTATTTTTATCAAACCAAGTGAATTATCCAGGTTAATCACTGTAATAAAAGAAAGTATTTAAATATGGAAGCGAAAATAATTGATGGTAAGCTAGTCAGTCAGAAGGTTAAAGAAGATATAAAAAATAAAACAGCTGCATTGAAAGCAAAGGGAATTGATCCCGGATTGGTGGTTTTATTGGTAGGGGATGATCCCGCATCTGCTATATATGTCAGAAATAAAGGGAAAGCCTGTGAGAAGGCCGGTATTTATTCGGAAACAATAACATTGTCAAAGGAAACGAGTGAAGAAGAACTTTTAAATCTGATCCAGAAGTATAATCAGGATAAAAAGTTTCATGGTATTCTCGTTCAACTGCCCTTACCGAAACATATTAATGAAGCCAAAATACTTGAATCCGTCTATCCGGAGAAAGATGTGGATTGTTTTCATCCTTCAAATGTGGGGAAACTAGTCAGTGGACGACCATATGTGTTACCTTGTACGCCTGCCGGTATTCGAGAATTATTTAACGCCTATGATATAAAAACAGAAGGTAAGCACGTTGTTATTATTGGTAGGAGTAATATAGTCGGTAAACCGATGGCAAATTTATTAATGCAAAAATCAACAGAAGCGAATGCCACGGTTACAGTAGTACATAGCCGGACACCTGATATTGCTCATTTTACCAGGCAAGCAGATATTCTGATAGCAGCGATGGGCAGCCCAAATTTTGTCACTGGAGAAATGATAAAGCAGGATGTGGTTATTATCGATGTCGGTATGAATCGTGTACCTGCTGATAATGAGAAAGGATATCAGCTGGCCGGTGATGTTGATTTTAATAGTGTTCTCGCAAAAGTATCAAAAATTACACCGGTGCCCGGAGGAGTGGGTCCGATGACCATCGCTATGCTTTTACAAAATACCCTGATTGCCGCTGAATCAATCGGTGTCTGAGTAAGAATTTTTAATATTGACTGAAATCATATATAAAATCTGCCTGCGACCACAACATTTACCATCAACGATAATCCGGACAATATAACAATACTTTTTACCGTAAGATTGTATTAAATGAATATTCTTTTCTTTTTTTTTGATTACGACTCAGTAGGGATTAATCCTGTTAAATATTTTAGTCCTACTAATCATTTGATACTACGTACCAATCACTTATTTTTTTATAGCAATCGTCAAATATCCGGAACCATTTACAATTTTATTTGTAAATTTATGATGTTATGACGGGACTAATAAATATAAATAATATGACCGATATTTTACTCGCCGCAATATTTGTTCTGTTTATTGTTCAGGTGATAACAATTCTAAAAGTAATCAATATTATCAAACAGTTAAATTGGCTTCTTTTTGAGGTACGAATGTTATTCAAACATAGCGGAATATTCTATCAGCCACAAAAAAATAAGGTGGTAAAATTTAACTCCTGTCAATATTGTAAATTCAGAATGTCATTTATTCAGATTACAGAAGAGGAAAATAAAGACAATTTTTATTACAAGTGTATAAAGCATGATGTTGAAATAGAACTGACAGATTCATGCAAACAATTTGAGAGGGATTACAAGCAGGGCTAGCAATGATTCAGGGATAAGTATGGAAGAAGTCTCATTATATAAAAAATATATAGATCCGAAGATCCTGAGCAATATAAGCAATTTAGAGCTAAGAGCCAGGCTTGTGGTCGAAGGCTTTATTACCGGTCTGCATAAAAGTCCATTCCATGGATTTAGTGCTGAATTTTCTCAACATCGTCCTTATAATTACGGGGATAACCTGCGTTATATTGATTGGAAAGTTTATGGACGCACCGATAGATATTACATCAAGCAATTTGAAGAAGAAACAAATTTAAAGGCATATATTTTATTGGATGTAAGTAATTCCATGACTTTTCGTTCGGATAATATTTCAAAACTATCATATGCTAAAAATCTAACGGCTGCGCTTACTTATTTAATGCTTTTACAGAGAGACGCTGTTGGACTATGTTTATTTGACAGCCAAATGAAAAAGCTGTTGCCCGCCAGATCCGTTTCTTCATATCTGCGTCCGATTTTAATCGAACTTGAGACGACAGAAACCGGAAAGGATACAGATATTGAGCCAATTTTACATACAATGGCTGAGAGATTGAAAAGGAAAGGATTGGTTATTTTAATTTCGGATCTTTATGATGATCCGTCAAAAGTTATGTCTGGACTTCGCCATTTCAGATATAATAAGCATGAATTACTCGTTTTACATCTGTTGGATCCGAAGGAGCTTAATTTTGATTTTGAAGGGGAGATAGAATTTGAGGATTTAGAATCCGGCCAAAAAATTCGAACCTACCCCTGGTATATAAAAGAAGAATATGTTACCGCTATTAAGCAATTTGAAAGAAATTATCGCAGTTTATGCAGGGAATATTTAATTGATTATCAGTTGGTAACAACAGATCAATCGCTTGATATCGCCTTGATGGAATATCTGATTAAAAGAAAAAAATTAGGCTAATTACCCATGACAAATAAAAAATATAAACTGACTTCACTTGCATCTTGTGCTGGTTGAGCAAGTAAACTGGATCCAGCGGTGCTGGATGAAGTCATGGCAACTGTCGAATTTCCAAGATCTCCAAATGTTTTAGTCGATACTTCCACAGCAGACGATGCGGGAATATATCAAATTTCGGAGGACCTCGCTCTTATTCACACAACTGATTTCTTTCCTCCCGTCGTTGATGACCCTTATCTTTATGGTCAGATCGCTGCCACTAATGCTTTAAGTGATGTCTATGCGATGGGTGGCCAACCGTTGAGCGCATTAAACATATTGTGCTTTCCGGATGGTCAGCTTGATAATGATGCACTTCGACTGATACTTCAGGGTGGCGCTGACAAGGTAAAAGAGGCAGATGCTGTTATTTTGGGGGGGCACTCCGTTAGTGATAAAGAACTGAAATATGGATTAGCCGTAACGGGAAAAATCAGGCCCTCATCAATAATAATTAATCATAACCTTAAAATCGGGGATAACTTGCTGTTAACCAAGCCGTTAGGAGCAGGAATATTAACGACTGCTTTAAAAAATGGTCTTGTCGATGAGCAGGACATCCAGGAAGTAATTAACAGCATGCTTCTACTGAACAGGGCACCGGCTCTCCTCTTTGATAAATATCCAATTTCAGCCTGCACGGATGTTACCGGGTACGGACTTTTAGGGCATCTGTGGGAGATGCTGGAAGGTTTAGAATGTGGTGTAATGATCACTGTCGAGAAAATACCATTTTTTGAACAGGCGGTTCCATATGCGCAACAAGCAACACAAATTCCTGGGGGCACGCTGGCAAATCAATTATATATTCAGGATCATGTGATGTTAGGTTCCATCGATGTATGGTACCAAAATATATTGTTTGATCCTCAGACATCCGGAGGATTATTGATCAGCATTCCGCAGGAATCTACCGAAGGATTTATAAACGATTTAAATAATTATCCAATGGAAATTGCAATCATTGGAAAAGTAGTGGATTCAGAGAACAAGATATTTCTAAAATAGAATTAAAAGAACATATCTTTTACATTACCGATCTGATACATTGATAAAATGATGTTTAAGAAGTGAATTGATAAACTGCCCAAGACGATCGTAAACCGGCTCGATTGATTGATCAAATTCTTTTTTCATTCTATCTGCAATCTCTCCAATGGTCAACTTTCCATCGATATTTAACCAGACAAAACTACCTATTTTGTCTAATTTTACAAGATAATAGGGCTTTTTCATGCGGGGAACCAAATGCTTTTTTAAAAATGGATTCAGGAATTTAGGTTTTTTAATAACAACAAGATTATTTTCCTTATTTATTTCCCATTTGATGTTATGGGTCGGTATTAAAGACAATAAATTTATACTTTTTTCATCCATAAATTTTATTCGAGATTTAGCTATATATTAAATCAGTATTGTCCGGTTAAAAAAAATGATTCAATTAAGAATTAAAAAACTCATCCCCCAGTCTGCGTCTAAGCCGCATCTTCGACCTTCTCTTAAAAAGAGAAGGGGCCCCCTTATTCAGGCTACTATAAAACCACAATGATCAGTCTAAATTAACATAATCATTATGATGATGCAATGATATGCTTATGGTATAAAACACCAGGTCTTAGGGGTTATCGGAACATATGCCTTTTGTTGACTTTATATCAGCTGCTTGGTAAATTATTAATTTTAAACGAAACAGGAGATTTAAGATGTTGGATAAAGACTTTTTATTAAAAGTCGGGCTAGCTGAAATGCTCAAGGGTGGTGTAATAATGGACGTTACGAATCAGGAGCAAGCAAAAATTGCAGAAGATTCGGGAGCGGTTGCCGTGATGGCACTTGAGCGAATTCCAGCGGATATTCGCACAGATGGGGGAGTTGCCCGTATGTCTAATCCAAAAATGATAAAAGAAATTCAGAAAAATGTATCTATACCGGTAATGGCTAAATGTCGGATTGGACATTTTGCAGAAGCTCAGGTTCTTGAAAGTCTGGGTATCGATTTTATCGATGAGAGTGAAGTATTAACACCGGCTGATGAAGAAAATCATATTTGGAAGCATAACTTCAAAATTCCCTTTGTATGCGGCTGTCGAGAGATAGGAGAAGCACTGCGTCGGATATCGGAAGGTGCTGCTTTGATAAGAACGAAAGGGGAGGCCGGTTCCGGGGATATCGTGGAGGCTGTCAGACACATGAGAATGGTTCAAAGCGAAATAAAGCGCATTCAAACGCTTGATGATTCAGAATTAGTAGCCTATTCGAAAAAAGTGGGCAGCTCCTTGCCTGTTGTTCAGGACATAAAAGAAAATGGGAAGTTGCCTGTGCCAAATTTTGCCGCTGGGGGTATTGCCACACCGGCGGACGCCTCGCTGATGATGCAGTTAGGTGCTGAATCTGTTTTTGTAGGTTCTGGTATCTTTAAGTCAAATGATCCCCAGGCAAGAGCACGAGCCATTGTCATGGCAACCACACATTATAAGGATCCTGACGTGGTGGCAAAGGCAAGTGAGGGGCTCGGTGACGCTATGAAAGGTATTGATGTATCTCGTCTCTCTGAGGATGAATTGATACAAACACGAGGATGGTAAGTGAAAACCATTGGTATTCTTGCCATCCAGGGTGATTTTGAGAGACATGCCAGGATTGTAAAATCAATAGGGCATCTCCCAATAGAAGTCCGCACTATAAATGAATTATCCCGAACAGATGCATTAATTATCCCTGGAGGAGAATCAACTACTTTTCTTCGCCTTTTTAACGAATTTGATCTTACGGATGGTATTAAAATATATGCCAGAAAACACCCGATTATGGGTACCTGTGCCGGCTTGATCATACTTAGTCGCGAAGCAGATCATCTGCCTTTTAATCCCCTTGGACTTCTTGATGTAACTGTTAAAAGAAATGCCTATGGCAGGCAACGTGAATCCTTTATCGATGATATTGAAATATTCCTGAACGGGACAACAAAAAAAACACCCGGCGTATTTATTCGAGCGCCTAAGATAAGCCATATAGGAAATGACGTAAAAGTACTTGCCAGATATAAGGACGGTCCTGTGCTGGTTTCTTCAAAAAAAATATTAGCAGCGACATTTCACCCTGAACTAACAGATAACTACGATATACATAGTTATTTTATTAAATATTTCATCTAATTATTTAGATTTTTGCGATTATTTATACTAATACTTCAATTGTATATTCTATTCTCGTCGGTGTCTAACTGATGAATTTGTTCTTGATTTGAATCATACAAATGCTTACAATAAAAAGCATCTCCTATAGGTCTCTACTATGAAAGAAACCATTTTACTTGTAAACTGCATAACTTCAGGAAAAGAAGAAGCGATAAAAATCGCACAAATTATCATTGATAAAAATCTCGCGGCTTGTTGTAATATATTGCCGGGTGTAACATCAATTTATAATTGGCAAGGGAAAACCGAGCAGTCAGAGGAATCTTTGATTTTGATTAAAACAACACAAAAAAAATATGAACAATTAGAAAAAGAAATCAAGATGATCCATAGTTATTCCGTTCCTGAAATTATTGCCACAAAAATGGAGACCGGATCTTCCGCATATATTGACTGGATTATTGACAATCTGAGTAGAAAAGGGTAGGTAATATGAGTTTATCGGTAAAGGATCTTAAAAATGATAAATTTTCTGGTTCTTTTGAATTAAGTCAAAAAGCACTGATATGTCTTTCAGAATTTATAGAAACAAATTCATCAAAAAGTTCGGAAAAGTTTGTCGATGAATGTAATAAATTTGCCAAGGCACTCATCAAATCTCAGCCTAATATGGTTACCATACATAAAAAAATATCGGCAATTGTATACCACATGAAGCGTTTATTAAAAGTGAATAAATCTGTTGAAGAGATCCAACAGGCTTCTAAATTGAAAATAACCGAACTTTTGAAAGTTGCAGAATCCAAGCGGAAAAAAATCGGAAGCGTCGGAGGAAAACTAATATTTAATCAGAACAAAGTACTTACCATCAGCGCAAGTTCGCTAATAACAGAGATTTTTTATTCAGCCCAGAAGATTAATCGCAAATTTACTGTTTACTGTCTCGAAAGCCGTCCGCAAAATGAAGGCCATTTACTGGCAGAAAAATTAACAAAAAAGGGAATTCCTTGTGTTCTTACAACCGATGCCATGATGGGTCAGGTCCTCAAAGAGGTCAATATGGTCCTTTGCGGTGCTGATAGGATATTTGAAAGCGGATTTGTTAATAAGACTGGAACATTACCCCTTGCTATTACTGCTAAATTTTTCCAGGTACCACTATACGTTGCCGCAGAGACTGACAAAATTTTGAAAGAAATCGATCGTTCGCTTCGTTTTTATCCCCAGGATCCAGCAGAAATTTTTGCCCGAAAAAGTAATTTATTGTCTGTTTCGAATTACTATTTTGAAGATATATCATTTGACTATGTACACAAAATAATTTGTGAAGATGGTGTATTTGATATCAATGAATTTATATCTTGGTATTTAGAGGATTAAACACTATGAAAACAGGCACATTTATCGCAGAAGTAGATAGCCAGGGCAAACTCACCATTCCGTTGGAAATCAGGGATCGATTAAAATTAGCTGAAGGCGATAAAATTGAGATAATCTTAAAAAAGATTCGCAGTAAAAGGTTTGAGGTAATGATACACAAAAATCCATTGTCTAAAATACTTGAACTTTCAGAAATAAAGGATCAATAGCAAGGATGATAAAAGTTTTTATTGATGGAAGCGGTTGGTATGCGATTGTACAGCCCACACATGATTATCATGATGTGGCTAAGGAATATTTTCAACAACTCCTAGATACGGGAGTAAAATTATATACCAATATCCTTGAACTTTCCTCGACCATTTCCAAAACAAAAGGTAATTGTGGACTCAGTGTGGCCACAGATTTTTACAAAATAATCGATCAATCCGATTTATCTTCAAATCTGAATGTATCCTGGATAACGCGTCGTCAACATCGTTCCGCCCTAAAACTGTTCTTTACCATTAAGGACGCAGATATCCGTGTTAGTCATTGTTTAATTTTTGAAGAAGTTAAGAAAAAGAAAATTAATTTTATTTTTTCCTTTGATAATACACTTAAAAGTTTTGGAATTCCATTAATGCCTCAGACATGAAATGCAGGATTCATTTTATCGAAATTTCATAGATGAAAATGATAAAATCATTGCCTTTATCGGAGGTGGTGGTAAATCTACACTTATGCAACGCTTATCCAAGGATTGCGCGAGTATTGGTAAAAGTGTCGTAATACTATCCTTATTTCCCTACATTTCGCCTTTTGGCGCTAAAGTATTAATTGCAGACGACTTATCAATTATAAAGAAACAAGTCCCGGAAGAATTGCTGATTTCAGGTATCCTGCATCTTGGCAGAAAGTATCAAAAGGGAAACATTGTTAATTTTAACATCAGTCAAATCAAATAAATTATAGAGGTATATCGTTGTGATCATATTTTCCTTGAAGCAGATTCTGCGAAAGGAAGGTCATTAAGTGGATACAAGCATGTGTCTGTTTCTATATTTAACAATATACAGCGCTGCATAATTGTTCTAGGTTCAGATGCGTTAAACCAGTCTAAGAATATGAATTGGATTGCCCATGAAGACTCTTTCTGGCATTCAAAAAAAGTGTTAATGCCTATTGATATTGCCGCCTGGCATAAATCACATCCGGTATTTAATAAATTATCTGATATTTCCCTCCCTTTAACCTTTTTTATAAATAAAGTTGAAAATATTTATATTGAAAATATTGCCATCCCCTTGGCAAAAAGTTTTAAATTAGCTGGTGTTGAACGTGCAATTATTGGTAGCGTTTTCAATTCCAATTTACATGTTATAAAATAGTACGGATTCTATGGGATTCATTGATCTGGGAATTTTTCATCTGAATTCTTACAATTTCTGAAAAAGGAACAGCAAAAACTGAAAAGCATGAAATGGTTATCACCATCAGTATTTTATGGTACTGAATAGATAAAATATCGGGAGAATATTCTTGTCTTTTATTGAATATAAAGAAAATATAATTATTTCTAAATGTGATTTTAATAGTAAAATTTCAAAAGAAAATCTGATCTATTGGGAAAAAACAAAAAAATTATATGAAAAGGTTCGAAAAGATATAAAACTTGGGGGTGGTTTATCAAATATTGAAAAACAGCACGCTAAAGGCCGCCTAACAGCCAGGGAAAGGCTGCAATTACTTCTCGACAAACAAACCCCTTTTTATGAAGTCGGTACTTTTGTCGGATATGAAATGTATGGGGAGTGGGGCGGATGTCCGGCGGGGGGCACGATCACCGGTATAGGAATGATTTCCGGTAAAAAATGTATGATCATTGCCAACGATGCTACCGTAAAAGCAGGATCCTTCTTTCCAATGACATCAAAAAAGGTCATACGCGCCCAAAAGATTGCCCTGGAAAATCATATTCCGACTATTTACCTGGTCGACTCTTCCGGAATTTTTTTACCGCTGCAAGAAGATGTATTTCCCGATACTGATGATTTTGGCCGTGTATTTTATCTAAACGCAGTGATGTCTTCTAAGGGTATTCCCCAAATAACCGCAATTATGGGAATGTGTGTCGCCGGCGGTGCATATTTACCGGTTATGTGCGATACACTTATTATGACTGAAGGAAGTGGATTATTTCTGGCTGGTCCGGCGCTGGTAAAAGCGGCGATTGGTCAGGTAGTAGATGCCGAAGAATTGGGCGGGGCGAAGATGCATGCGGAAATCAGCGGAACTGTCGATTTTAAGGAGAAAGATGATCAATCGGCTATTGCGAGGATTCGCGATTTAATGTCACATGTTGGTACTCGGGATAAAATGATTTTTAATAAAATTGATAGTATTGAACCTAAGTATGATATTAACGAATTATATAAAATTATGCCTGCTGATCCCATTCGAGATTATGATACACGGGAAATAATTGCCAGAATTCTAGACAGAAGCATTTTCAGCGAATATAAGCAGGATTTTGGCAGAACACTGATTTGTGGTTATGGACGTATTGGCGGTTATTCAGTTGGAATTGTTGCTAATCAGAAGAAACACTATATTGAAAAGGGCAGACCTCCTGAGTTCGGTGGAGTTATATATAGTGAAAGTGCGGCAAAAGCAACAAGATTCATTATGGATTGTAATCAAAATATAATACCACTGGTCTTTATACATGATGTTAACGGGTTTATGGTAGGGCGGGATGCCGAGCAGAGCGGGATCATCCGTGAAGGTGCCAAGATGGTAAATGCTGTTTCTAATTCAACCGTACCAAAAATAAGTTTGATTATTGGCGGCACATTTGGTGCCGGGCATTATGCAATGTGTGGAAAAGCCTATGAACCTCGATTTCTTTTTGCATGGCCAACAGCGAGATATGCGGTCATGGGTGGGGCACAGGCTGCAAATACACTGGTAGATATCCGAATTAAACAGTTGGAGCGCGATGGTAATAAATTATCAGAAGTTGACCGCAGAGAACTTTTTAATAGCATTAAGGAAACTTACGAGCATCAAACAGATCCCCGATATGGGGCCGCCAGGCTTTGGATAGACGAAATTATCTTGCCACATGAAACAAGAAACAGAATTATTAACGGATTAGATATGGTTTGCAGTAATCCTGAGATTGAGAAATTTAATCCCGGAGTTTTACAAACATGATCTCGTCATACAAGACAATAAAAGCAGCGATTGAAAATAATGTATTGAAGATCATTTTAAACAGACCAGAAAAACGTAATGCTTTAAATAAAATGATGGTTACAGAATTAAATGAGATTTTTGACAGATTTAAAGATGATGAATCAATTTTCGGGATTAGTTTAACCGGGGCCGGAGAGGCATTCTGTGCCGGGGCTGACCTGAGTTACCTGAAATCATTATTAGGAAAGTCCTATCAGGAGAATCTTGAAGATTCAATGCATTTGAGGCGGATGTATTGGAGCATATACAGTTTTCCAAAACCTACTGTTGCCCTGGTTAACGGACCCGCAATAGCGGGTGGTTGTGGTTTGGTGAATGTCTTTGACATCGCTTTTGCTTCCGGAGAGGCATTTTTTGGATATCCAGAGGTTAAAATTGGTTTTGTAGCTTCGATCGTATCTGTCTTTCTTGTGCAGACGGTAGGTCTGCAGCAGGCAAAGTATTTATTGTTAAGCGGTAAAAAAATCGATGCAGAAGAAGCTGAAAAAATTGGATTGATTCATGGTATCATCAGGAATGGGAATCTTCAGACCGCTGCCATGCAGTTTTTCAAACAGATAAGAGAAAATTCGCCTCAAGCAGTGCTTCAAACTAAACGTCTGTTGCATAAAATTTCAGATGAAAAATTGGAGGTTTTATTAGATCAGGCTTGCGAATTTAATGCACATTCGAGACAACTTTCTGATTTTAAGGAAGGCATTCTCTCTTTTTTAGAGAAGAGAAAACCGAAATGGACGTAGATTAGCATTTAATAAAGTGAAATACTACTAATAATCAAATTAAAGGTCCAGATAATTCCGTTAACAATCATCCCGATAGATGAGATTCAAATATATTAATATAACGGAGGGTTGTCCATGCTGGTATTAACAAGGAAGTTAGGCGAATGTATTACGATTGGTAACGATGTTAAAATTTTAATCGTAGAGATTGAAGGTAATCAGGTTAAAATTGGAATTGACGCACCCAGATCAATTGAAATTTACCGGGAAGAGTTATATAAAAAGATTAAAGGACATCCGTTCAGAAAAAGCAATGCGCCAGCGGTAGAGAAGGGAAGTTTAAAGTGAGAACTTAAATCTTTATTTAGATACATTATTCTAATAATACGTATCCTTATCGGGATCCAAAAACTTATCTACAATTTTTCCACTCTTTGCTTTAAAATCATCAATAAATATATTTTTATATTTTTTATGCAATTTACTCAATAATTCAAATGCCTTTTCCGGATCTTTTGGTAATTCCTGCGGATGACACGTAAAATATATTTTTAAATATTCTGATATCAGCAGATCTTTGTCCACAAGAAAACCCTCCTTTCAAACATTATTTATTTAGATTTTTACAAATCAGGAATATCATCTTTTTTATTCAAGTCTACATATAAAACAAGAAGCACACGAAGATACTTCTATTTTATTTTTTTTAAAAATATATTATTAAATAAAGATGACAAATTTATTAATTTTATCACTTTAAACCATTGCTATAATTAGATCTTTGTGCTCTTCGTGATCTTCGTGTTAAATAATTCAATTTAAATAATTCTATACCTTAATTTATTAAAACTCAAGGAACATAACAAACGTATTGTAACATGACATTCTGACAGAGCATCTACTCGATGGACAAAAAGGGAAGACTACCGATTAATAAAACATACTTAAACCTCTATTAATAATGTAGGTAAGAGAAATATATCAATGATTTATTAGTTTACATAATGTATATTATGTAACAATTAATAGCTACTTTTCATGCGTATTTCAAATATATCTATGGTTTTTCACAGATTCCTTGTAGATAAACTATAAAAAATGATACTGCCCACTTTCATCAAAATATATAGGTACTTTCGATGATTTTTTTTTGGCTAGTATTATATTGTCCGCCTGAAGAATCTTAATACCCGCTTTAAGGTATTTCTTCATTTCAGAGGGAAATTTTTTATGCGTTTCTATTAATTTATTTTCAAGTTCTTGACGGGTTTCTGCGTTTAAGATAACTTCAATCTCACCGCGAAAAAATTCCTTTTTTTTCTCTTTGCTCGTAAGGCTTACCGGTTGAGCTGTGACTGCAAACCACATATAAAAATTCCTGAATTTGTCTAAAATTAATTATCCTAAGCTGGGACACATTCCTAATATAAATATTTCCATGAATTTATTATGTCTTTTTCATGGTTTATAAAATGATTGCATAAAATAGTCTTATTCTTGCAGACGACCCGACAGGGTTAAAAATTCAGATTACAATCTGAAATACATGTGTGTGCAATTTGCTAAAATAAAAACAAAACTATAAATGTTATTACAACGGTAAATATTATAGAGAATATATTCACAAGATCATTGTCCAACCAAATTTTACCCTTTACATGAATAGTACTTAATCCACAATGATATAAACTCTCCGTTTGTTGTCCGCATATATGACACTGGAATTGACCCTGAACAGTTGCTCCGATAAAACTATCAAAAATACTACCTAAAAATCCTGCTAAAATAACAATTATTACAATATACAGATCCATTGAATATAAACAGGTGCCGATAAGCGCAATGATCATACTTCCTGTGAACGATGCTATACTTCCGATAAAAGAAATAGCGCCGGATGTCCCCGGATCTACATTTTTGAAAGAAGTAATGATAACCGGTCTGCTTTTTGAAAAAATACCCAATTCTGTTCCCCAGGTATCGGCATTAGCTGCCGCAATGGCTGCCAAATAAAGAGGATACAGATAATCATTACCCGTAAGAAAAATATACAATACCATCGCCGTTGCCACTCCCCCGTTTGCCATAACCTGATAAAAATCACGTACACTTGTCTTTTGATAGGATAATTCTATCAACTTTTTTCGTTTTTTGCCTATTTTTGATAACAGGCTGGATAAAATAAAAAAAAACAGGATTGGCATCGTATAACTCCATCCCCCAAAACCAAAAATAATACAGCCCATAAGAAATGTCAGCAGTGCACCACCTGTATTTATAAAATTTAGCTTATAACTTACAATAGCAACTAAAAGAGCGGCCAATAATCCAAACAAAATATTGAAAGAGGTCTCAGCGCCGGGCTGGATAAGAAAAACATATAAGAATAATGCTGACAGAAGCGGAACGCTTAAGTTGTCAGATCCGCGGACAGACAAGAGCTCAGCAACCGTAGCGATAATCCCCACGGTAACTGAAATATACAGAAGATACAACCATGAGTAAGAATAAAATAAAGGTGATGTACTAACGACAATCAAAACCGTTATGGTGAACATCGTAGCAGACCCTATAAGAGATTTTTTCTCTTCCAGAGGAACAAAATACCCTTTTGCATATTTTTCACCCACGATAGCGGCAAGAGCGTCTGGCACTACCATGATCAGATTAGCCATGATGAATAGTGGCTTGTATTCTCCCCATAAAACAAAGGCGAGTAAAAAAACTGAGATCGAGTAAAATAAGGTACCAAGAGACTTTGAATCCGGATGAATACTTCTAAATTTATCTTTTATTAAGGCCCAGATATCAATAAAAATATATAAAAAAGCAAAAATCAGTAGGGGAATATTTGAAGTCAAAAATACGGTAACGGGACAGATTATCAGACCGATAATAATGTGGATGAACTTTCGTGTCAGTTTGGGGGCAATATTAAAATATCTACCGGTGGCTTCCGTCAATAATAGAATTAATAGAACAAAAGAAAATCCAAGGATAGCAATTAGCCAATCAGAGGCCGGAATTGATAATAGTGCGTTTGAAATTATACTCACGAAACGACAATGTTAATAAGTTTTCCTGAAACAACAATAACCTTACGAACCTGTTTTCCCTTGAGCAACTCCGGGATTCTTCCGGTGTTAAGGGCAAATTTTTCTGCCTCTTCCCTGCTAAAATTTACTTTACCCTGCGCGCGTTCACGAATTTTACCATTGACCTGTATCACCCATGTAATTTCATCCTGTTCAAGATACTTTTGATCATATCGTGGCCACCGCTGATTGAAAATTGTTGGTACCTCTCCAATCATTTCCCATAATTCTTCGGAAAGATGAGGCGCATATGGTGCCAGTAAGATCAATAAATTTTTAACAGTATTTCGTAGGAGAAAGGTATTTTGTTCATCCGGTCTCAAATCTGCTGTATACCGGTAAAGTTCATTGATCAGTTCCATTATCCGGCTAATTGATGTGTTAAAGTGAAAACGCTCAGTATCTACAGTAACGCCTTTAATTGAGTGGTGCATCACACGAAGAAGACTTTCTTCTTCCTGATCTTGTTTATTTTTATTTTTTTCGGTCTTTATCTGACCGAGATTGTCTTCAATAATCCGCCATACACGATTAAGGAATTTATCGATAGCTACGATACCGGAATCGTCCCAGGGACCACCGGCCTGGAAATCAAAACCAAACATTAAATAAGTTCTAAAAACATCACTGCCATACTTAAGGAGATATTCTTCCGGATTAACCACGTTTCCTCTCGATTTGGACATACGCATACCATCCGGTCCTTTAATAATTCCCTGGTGTACGAGATTCTTAAAAGGTTCCTCAAAAGGGACCAGGTTCATATCATATAAGGCCATGACGAAGAATCTTGCATATAATAAATGCATCGTGGCGTGATCAATGCCACCAATATATTGATCGACGGGAAGCCAATCCTTCACCCGCTTGAAATCCCAGGGCTTATCCTGTAACTGACTGCTCGTATACCGGAGAAAGTACCAGGAAGAATCAACAAAAGTATCCATCGTATCCACTTCACGTGTGGCTTTTTCACCACATTTCGGGCAGGTTGTTATGTAAAAACTATCAGAAGTGGCCAGCGGGGGTACACCTTTGGGCCTAAAATCGACATCATACGGTAACAATACAGGCAGATCTTCTTCGGGAACCGGTACTTCGCCGCATTTATCGCAAAAAATCATCGGAATCGGTGCTCCCCAGTACCGTTGACGTGAGATTAACCAATCACGAAACTTAAATTTTATTGTCGGGCAACCGATGCCCTCTTCTTCCAGATCTTTTATGATCTGCTTGATCCCCTCCAGCGAATGCATCCCATTATATTTACCAGAATTAATCATTTCACCTTCACCGATATACGCTTCAGACAGGGGATCTTCCTTTTCCTTACCGGATTCCAGAATGACTTTAGTGATTGTCAGACCAAATTTTTTGGCGAATTCAAAATCACGCTCATCATGGGCGGGTACCGCCATTATGGCGCCTGTTCCGTATGTCAGCAAGACATAATCTGCAATCCAGACGGGGATTCTTTCCTGGTTAAGCGGATTTATAGCATAAGCGCCTGTAAAAACCCCGGTTTTTTCCCTAACGGTCGATGTACGATCAATATCACTGATATGGGTGGCCTGATTAATATATTCGTCTATCTCCATTTTATTCTCATCCCGAGTGATTTTACCAACCATCGGATGTTCAGGTGCCAAGACCAGGTAGGTAGCTCCGAATAATGTATCCGGACGGGTCGTGAAGACGGTAATTTTTTCTTTTTCAGGAGAATCGATAATAAAATCCACATCGGCCCCATGACTTTTACCGATCCAGTTTTTCTGCATTAATTTGGTCTTTTCAGGCCATTCGATCTGATTCAATCCTTCTAACAAGCGATCGGCATATGCCGTAATTCTCAGAAACCATTGAGTTAAAAATTTCTTTATGACAACTGTATCGCACCTTTCGCAATGGCCGTCATGCACTTGTTCGTTTGCAAGGACGGTTTGGCAGCTTGTACACCAGTTAACGGCGGCTTTTTCACGATAGGCCAGACCCTTTTTGTAGAATTTTAAAAACAGCCACTGTGTCCATTTATAGTAACCAGGATCACTTGTGTTAACTTCAGAACGCCAATCATACATGGCACCGATTTCCTTCAACTGGTTGCGGATGAAGTCAACATTTGTTCTTGTTGTTTCCTGTGGGTGAACACCGGTTTTTATGGCATAATTTTCAGCCGGCAAACCAAAAGAATCGAATCCCATTGGCTGAAAGACATCATATCCATTGAGTCTTTTAAATCTTGACCAGGTATCCGCAGGGCCATAGTTGAACCAGTGTCCCAGATGTAATTTATCTGAAGATGGATAAGGAAACATCACCAGACAATAGCATTTATTACCTGCATTGTCCAGGTTTGCCTGATAAGTATTATGATTTTCCCAATACTTTTTCCATTTTTTATCAATTTTCTTAAATGGGAAACCCATGGGATATTACTCCTGGAGGTTAAAAACGAAGATTGTCGGGGCGAGAGGATTTGAACCTCCGACCTTACGGTCCCGAACCGTACGCGCTACCAGGCTGCGCTACGCCCCGATGTGTCTAAATAATTATATATATATAACTTAATTAAGAGTTATAAATAAATCAAGGTGAGCACACATCGTTATTATAAGGAGTTTATTTGAGCCTTGTCTTGTATTAAGTCTTATCAACACCCTTCTCAATACCAAATTTTAAGGAAATAATGACGCCTAAAACGAATGTGATCCCTGCCAATGCCCCGTGGAGACTGAATTCTACTCCCGGGTATATCTGATATAATGATCCAACAATCAAACCTAGAATAAGATACATAGTTCTGGCGGGATAATTTTTAAGCGCCCAGCTCATCACCCTTGAAAAAACAAGTATTCCAATAATAATACCGATGCCCAGGGAACCTATTATTGCAAACCGTGTAACCATTTCTGTGGTTAATCCATCCACAAATAAGGTACTAGTTAAACCACTCAGCGAGCCAAGAATAGTCCAGTAGACACCTAAAAGAATCAGAATAAAAGAACCACTGACCCCGGGTATGATCATTGCCGAAGCAGCAATAGCTCCCGAAAATACAAAGTATATATAATTTTCTATACCTAATATTGAGAGTCCGTTTGTTGTCGTCTCATGATTTCCGGTCTTTTGCTGCATTAAAGCAAGGATAATCACTGCAATTAATCCCACCATAAAGGCAGCCCCCCGGTAGATAGTAAACCGCATATCAGAATGACTCTTTATCACGACTGGAATACTACCAACAATTAAACCAAGAAAGAAGTATATGGTGGGCAATGGATAATTCTCAAAAGACCAGCTCAATGCACGAGCGAGTGAAAGTATAGACACAATTGAACCGGTGAATAGAATTATCAGGAATTTAATATATCTGCGTCTGTTATCTTTATCGGTTATAAAATTACTTAATGCTTCCATTAATTCTTCGTATATCCCAAATACAACAGCGATAGTTCCGCCACTAACGCCCGGAATGATATTGGCCACACCCATAGCAGCACCAATTAGAAAAATCCTGAGTTCACGATTTAATTTATTCATACTCCCTGGTCTTCTCTTTTATGCTTCCATGCTAGGCTGATTTATCTCCCGCTAATAAAGGAACGAATTGAAATTCATCCATAACATTTATATTTGTTTCATTTTCACCTTTTACATACAAGGTAAGTTTTTGCTTTTTTTTAGAACCAACCGGAATCAGCAGTTTACCGCCAATCTTTAATTGATTGAGTAATTCGGTGGGAATAACCGGTGCACCGGCGGTAACGATGATCGCATGATAAGGTGCATAGGCCTTCCAGCCTTTACGACCATCTCCAATTTTCAATAATGCCTGATAACCAAGATTTGATAAAATTTTCTTAGCTCTTTCCGATAAAGGATTTTTAATTTCGATTGAAAACACCTGTGCTTTTAAGGCAGCCAGAACAGCGGTTTGATAACCTGAGCCGGTCCCGATTTCCAGAATTTTATCTCCATTTTTCACCTCCAGCAGTTCTGTCATTTTAGCTACCGTATAGGGATGTGAAATTGTCTGACCATAACCGATAGGTAAGGCTTTTTCATCATAAGCCTGAAATGCTAATGCCTCAGAAATAAATTTATGCCTGGGTACTATAGCCATTACCGACAATATATTTTTATTGCGGATTCCCATCATTTCGAGCCGGATGACCATATCTTTAATTTGTTTCTGAAATACCATTTTATTTGATCTTTTATTTCGTTCAATACGAGCTTTATAAAAAGCGATGTGTCTTTTATATGACCAATATGTGATTTTTCTGTATTATATATTGTTGGAATCGAGACGGAATCAATGGTAACATTACGTCTCGCCGTTTTTAAGATCATTTCGCTTTCAAATTGATACCCATCTTCAGAAAATTCCATATTTTTGATAACGTCCTTATGAATTAACCGGTATCCACACTGACTGTCTTTAATTGTTTGACCAATCAAATGAGATAAGATAAAGGATGTAAGGGCATTTGAAAAAATACGAGGATATGGCATTAATTTTATCGAACGATCTCTGGAGCCAATTATAAACTTTGAATGGTTATTTTCCGCTTTTTCTAAAAAATCCGGTATTGAAGCCACCGGATGTTGTAAATCCGCATCCAGGCAGAGTATATAATCACTATCATAATTTTCAAGAATTGCCCGGAAGCCTCTTTTTAAGGCATTTCCTTTACCTTTATTGCTTACATTTCGGATCAAATGGACATCAAAAGCCCGGCATTTTTCCGCCGTCTTATCTGTAGAGCCATCGTCAACAACAGTAATTTTATCCGGCTTTGATTTTAACGCTAATAGATCAGAAATTACCTGTGAGATCGTTTTTTCTGCATTATATGCGGGTATCAGCGCCTGATATCGGATCATATTAATTATTGGTAGCAATTAAAAAAAACATCAATTTAGAAAATACAAAAAAGGGGATTAAGCAACTAATCCCCAGTAAAAAGATGTCGGAGCGACTGGATTCGAACCAGCGACCCCTTGAACCCCATTCAAGTGCGCTTCCAGACTGCGCCACGCTCCGCATAAATATCTTAAAAATATACTTTAACTGCTAATCAAAAGCAAGTCAATGGCCGATAAACAAAGTCAATCTTCCTGATTATCCCCATTTGTCAGATCATTCAAAATATCATCAATCTCATCACCAATATCCTTAAGATGCTCCCTTAAATCTAAGGATAATGGTGTTGCTGATCGATTTGACAGTGACGATTGAGCACCTGCGATTGTAAACTTTTTTTTATATAATAAGTCTTTTATTTCAAGTATGATATCAACATCCGCCTGTGAGTATCGCCGCGTCCCTCCCTCAGACTTTTCGGGATTAAACACTTCAAACATCGTTTCCCAATACCGAAGAACGGACTGAGGTAGATCTACAATTTCTGAAACCTTACCAATGGATAATTTTTTCATAAAAAGTTAAAATATTTAAAGTCTTACTAAAGATATATATTAAAAACGGTAAATATCAAGTGAAAAATGCAAATGAGCGATAATAAATATTGCCAAATATACAAAATATTAACCTATCGGTTTAAAGCCAACCGATCACGGATCACATGAATGCCTATACTGGCGAGTGCTCCCTGTTGTATAAAAAATTCGTTAAAATAGGTTTTTGAGAAGATTGAGTGGTTTATAATCTTTTCTTTGAATGCAGTGATTGAGTCTGTGGTGTAAATACTTCGTCTTATTAACGCCAGAGAATTATTATTTTTTGCATTTTTAAATGTAATGTTGCGGGTGGCGAACTGATAACCGGCCTCTTTTACAGTATTTTCCACCCTTTGGGTACAACGGCCATAGGGATAACAAAAACTGTTGATGGTCCTCCCTATCAAATCCTCGAGAAACTTTTTTGATCCCTCCACCTCTTCAACCAATGCCTTATCATTTAATCCCGGGAGATATTTATGTTTTTTGCCATGCGATCCGATTTCGAAGCCCTGGCGTTTTAATTCAAGAATTTGGTCTTTAGTCAGATGTCTGTGTTTTTGTTGAAAAGATACTGCCTCCCAGCTATTTAATTGACCGATATAATCTGATATAACAAAAACAACAGCTTTAAAACCATAATCTAACAAGATTCCAAGGGCATTTTCATATATACTTGAATATCCATCATCAAAAGAAATGATAATCGGCTTCTCAGGTAAAGGTTCTTTTTTTAAAAGATCGCTGAAGGATATTGTAGAATACCCCTCGCTCTTTATTAATTGTATTTGTTCTTTAAATTTTGCCTGAGAAACTGTTGTAAGTCCAAACTCTCTCTGATCAGATATTTTATGATAGGTTAATATGGGGATGTTATTCATTCCTGCCCTGTTATAAAGGGATAATTCCGAGTTTCAGCCCATTTGTACTCTTACCGAAGTTTTATAGTGGGGAGTAAGTATTCTCATGAAATTTATAGTGATACTTTATGCTAATATAGCCAAAAACTTTGTTATGGTATAGATATATTTAAATATTTAACTCTAGTAATTCTAGGATGTCATAATGCTCAAATTCATCATTATTGATTAAAATCTCATTTACAATCTTCCCACGATAAATAATAAGACTGTTACGAAGATCGGGACTGGTTGCCATCGCTTCCTGAAAGCCCATACGGGCTAGTTGGCGGACATATTGTATAGATATATTTGAAAGAACCTGGGATGATGTTCTGGGCACTGCCGAAGGAAGATTTTGAACAGCATAAAAAAGAAGCCCGTCGTTTATATATATCGGATCATCCTGCTTGGTTTCCCGGGATGTCTCTATGCAATCTCCATTAGATACCGATAGATCTATAATCAGACTTCCCGGACATAGTAATTTAAGGTCATTTTTTTTTATCTGCAGTTTTGATTTTTGACCGGGTATTTGGGAAGCAGCGAGTAACACATCTGTTTCAAGTAACAAGTTCGCCAATAATCCCCGGTCATATTCGAACACCTCGAGTGATTCAAACGGGTGATTGGATTTAAACTCTAACAGCTGCTGGTAGTTCTCGGAAATATAATTGACCTTTGCGCCAAATACAAGTGCCTGATGGGCGGCGGCATTCCCCAGAGGACCACAACCGAGAATAGTGACACTGGCCCCGGAAATACCACAGGCACCGGAAAACAAAATTCCTTTACCACCAAAATCCTTTTCCAGATACTTAAGTGCTTGATTTATCGCAACTTTTCCTGTTAATTCGCTTAAAGCATTTTT
>CAZBBC010000040.1:0-31225 GCA_964489835.1 uncultured Calditrichota bacterium | reverse complement strand
TTTCTAAGGGGGAATTGATTTTGCTTAAAAATAACCTAAACTGCAACAGCCCCTTCTAAGGGGGAACTTTACTTTCGCCAATTGATACATCTAAAATTCATGAATTATACATAATAAATATAATTCCCAATATTAATATAAGAATCGGGAAACATCAAAAGTTTTTTAGCCTGATCAATCCTTTGTTCTTAAACAGATTTTCCCCTTTATTGTTTCATTTATATAAAACGACTGTTCATGCCGGTTGTAATCCTAAAGCATGAAAGAGTATAAGTAACATAGAGGAGAATATATCCCCCTTAGTCCCCCTTTTCCAAGGGGGAAACAGAGCCTTCATAAACCGAGATCGGTGCTGATTAACCGATACTGCAACAGCCCCTTTTCTAAGGGGAAACTTTACTGTTACTATTCGAAAAATCTATTATTTATCAGGTTTAACCGTGATGCCGGATACCTGAATGATATGAATAGAGATGATCAAAAACAGAAGCAGTGTGCTGTATCGATGAATTTCCAGCAATGCTTCCTGTCCGCCCGTTCCGAAAAAAGGATACATACTCAATATGATCGACAGAATGGCCGGCAATGCGATCAGCATAAACAACCAGAAATATACTTTCTGCCAGGATTTTAGATTGATATCATCGTTACTGTCCATGTTTAATTGCAGCTTTTTTAAATAGGACCAATCCTCATCTTGAAATTGTTGAGAATGCGCCCAGAAAAGAGCAGAAACAGCAAGAGCCACACAAAAAAATGGGGCAAGGGTCACATGTAGAATGAGTGGAAAACCGGTGAGATGACCACCCAAAATAAGGATCGGAAGAAAACCGGTGACCGCCATCAACAGAGCAAATAGCACTGTCAGTTGATAGGAAAGAATGCGGATGGTGTTAAGGGTATCACCATTTTTCCAGTGAATATTTTCTTTAAAAGAACGGATCATTTTGTCCACATAGGATTTAAAAGATTTTTTATTGATTTTACCGGTCCTGGTTCGCCAGATAATCAAGATCAAAATACCTAAAAATACGAGAAGTAATAGCACACGATACATATTTAAATCTTTCTATTTTTTGCTGCCTGCGGCGCGTGTAATGGTTGACAGACCTTTAAAACTATATAGCAATATGACGCTGGCAATAATCAAAACTGAGCATATGATAATTAATTTTAGCCAGGGTCTGAATAAAAATGAAAATGAAAAAATCCAGGTCGCTACGCGGTCTATATCCTGGAATTCAATCATCTGTTTTACCAGGCCGGCCTGCTGATTGAGTGGTGAATCGAGATTTATCCGGCCGTAATAGACGGGTGCATCAGTCGAGTGACAGTCGTTACAACTGCGAATGCCCAACGATTGGCTGGCCGGGCGTACATCGTGTCCGATCGGCCAGGCATAGGGTGCTGCCGCGGGATGTTCCTCTTTCTGAAGCAGGCTGTCTTCACCGATACGATATAAATAACCACCGCTAATGTATACCAGGTTTGTTTTTGTACCTGTGGCGATCTGCAATGAGTCGATAATTTTTACGATATCCTCCGGTTTGAGATTCAGCCAATTTCCGGTATGGAGGGTGTCGTCGTTGACAATAAGCGCTTGTGTGACCGGTTGGACAATATCCATTGCCAGTGGTGTGATCGTATCGCCAGTCATTTGGGCCCAATAGGCAGGCCAGATCAGATTGTGTGGCGCAATTTTTCCATTGGCTTGTTTGATAAAAACAGGGGACATAATATGGGGTAATGCCGTATCTGATTTGTTTACGCCATGCACGCCCAGGGCGTGACCGGCGGAGGTTTTTATATCTTTGACTGCCGGGGCTGGCCATTCTCCGGAATGGCAGGAGGTACAGGTCATATTTTCAAAATGGACAGGGGGGATGCCGGGATGTTCTGGTCTGGGGGCCCCGGATTTGCCTGCATAGGGAACGCTGTCTTCTTCGTGGCCCAAATGGCAGCCCTCACAGCTTAAGGCGGCAGAAAAATGATCTTCCTCGTCTTTTTCGCCCTCATATCCGCGAACCATATGATGATCCAAACCGTTTCTGTGACAATCTACACAATGCAGACCTGAGGTTAGATGAACATCACCACCGTAGTGCCAGCGTTCTGTTTTTTCAGTACTGATGATCTTGGTTGAATGGCAAAAATAGCAGTTTTCATCGGGTATTTTTCGTGTCAGATCAAAAAATACTTCATTTTTATAGTTAAAGCGGCTGTTGTCATAGAAAACCTGGGGGGGTATTTTTTCGGGCAGATCAGGTGATGTTCCCTTGTAGATATCATAATTCAGGGGCATATCCCGGGCAGATCCCCGTACCCAGGCGAAGGCACTGGAGGCTGTCGCTGTCCAGCGAAAATTTTCTTTAAGGGTCTGAGCGGCATGTTCGGCCTGATCGTATGCGAACTCTGCGTCATGACAGCTGAGACAATTTATTTCCAGGTCACCGGAAACCATCCATCGAAACAGATTATCCAATGACCGGGCCTCCTCATTCTCGCCGATACCACCGCCGGGCATTTGCCGGCCAAATCTTTGTAAAAAAGCTAAAGTGGTCATACCGATCTGTTGCGGTGTGAATGTACCCGGCCATTGACGCAATGAGAGTGGGATCTGCGTGGAACTTTGCTGATCTACATAGATCCAGGGTTGACCGGGACGGCCGGATGCAACCGAAGAATCACCGGCATTAAAATGCCAGCCCTGCCGTATTTTCTCATAATCATGGCATGGACCACAGGTTTGCTTTGTCGAAAAGGGCATTAACGGTAGTTTGTCAAGGCGGATCCCCGAACTGTCCTGATCGATAAGTTTAATCAAATGTACCGATTTGGCGCGACTGCCGTCGCCGATGTCACCAATCTTTTCCTCCTGGGAGAATATTTGATTCGCCCAAAAGAAAAAGAGGATTCCTATAGTAAGTATTATAAATCGTATCAAACTTCAAACTCCTTCGGCTGAAACTTCAATTTTCTACCCGTACGTACGGCTTCATTTACTTTAAGGACTGTTACAGCTGTCTCATATCCCAGTTCAACAGGACAATTAAGGGTGGCATTACCGCGAATGGTATTGAAAAAATTCTCCAGATGCGGCTTGTGATAGGGATCGTTAAAAGTAACCGGAAGTTCGTATTTTGGCGGGGCAACGGTTTCCCTCACATCCAATACAACCCCGGGTTTTAGCTGTTGAACCTCTTCCTTGGGGGCGAGAACATATCCCAGTTCGACCCACTGATCCCACAGCGGCGCTATTTGCTCACGATAAACTGCACCGCGGCTGGCTGACTCGGAAATCTGCAGTGTTCCTTCACTTCCTAAAAAGTTTTCATAATAACCTAAACTACTGTTGGTTGTGATCGTTTGATAAAAGGCGCGCACCATGCCGGCCTTGGTACGGTATTCATAGGTAGCCAGCACGGTATCATACCATTCGTGCGTTTGTTTATCATAGTAATCGGTCCCTCCGCTGGCCATGACCGATATGGGCGTGGCTTCCAGAAACCAATTATAAATATCAATCTGATGCGAACCCAGATCCACGATCGGTCCTCCACCCAGTCCTTTATACCAACGCCAGTTGCTAAACTGATGCATGGATTTGAAACCGTATTTTCTGAGGGTGGAAGGAGACAAGGCGTATTTTTCAGGCCAGCCAACATCGGGCTGGACCGATCGATTCCACTGTCCGTTGATCGTTGTTACCCGACCGAGTATATTGGCTTGTTTCATCAGGACATTGTAGCAATGCAGATAACGCGGATTGCTTCGTCGCTGATGCCCGATCTGTACCAATTTGCCGCTCTTGTGGGCGGCTTTTACAATTCTTTTAGCCCCTTCCAGCGTGTTTGACATTTCTTTTTCACAATATACATTCAGCCCGGCCTGCAGACAGCCTTCGGCATGGGGGGCATGCCAAAAATCCGGTGTGGCGACAATGACCGCATCGAGATCCTTTTCTTTAGCGAGCATATCCTCATAATCTGCATAGGCGTTCAATTCATGGCCATATTTTTTTAATAAGCGATACGCCCGTTTCTGATTGTATTCCTTCCAGATATCGCAAACGGCTTTGAAACGGATATTAGGGATTTTCAACATCGCATTCATTAGCACTTGTCCCTGTGATCCACAACCTAACAGGGCAATGTTTAGATCGTTGGAATCGTTAGCCCTGGCCCGGGACATTACCATTGGTGATAATATGATGCCGGCGCCCGCAGCCGCACTGGTTTTTACAAAGGTCCGCCGGCTAATCGCTTTTTCATGAGTATTCGGCGTTGGGTTGTTTTTTTGTTTGTGCATGACTATACCTAACCTGGATTTTTTATAAATATTAACGACAAAGGTACAGGGCGGCTACTATCTATCAAGCCTTTCGCCAGGTATAGAACGCCCGGCACGCGTATCTTTGCTGCTATGAATTATCGTTTAAACCTGATGAACCCGTCTCGCTTAGTTGGAGCCCTCAAACGTTTGCTACCAGCGATCTGCAAGCCTAGTATCGAAAAAGGGGATGGTGCTGAAAGCGGTACTCTTTACGGGTTGTCTATGATATTAAAGCCCGGTGTCAATTCCGATAAGAAAAGTGGGGCAGATTCATACCATATGGGAATGAATTTAAAAAATTATTTGATGTTATGCTATTAGTGACGAAAAAATTTTTAAAAAAATTCCCCCTCTCTTCTCAAGAAAGGGTCGAAGATGCGGCTTAGACGCAGGATAGGGGGAGAGTATGTAAATTATGGATTTTGGCTCCAACCTCACCCCCTGGCCCCCTCTCCTGAGAGGAGAGGGGGAAACATTTGGGAGAATATATCCTATTTTGCTCCCCTTCTCTTATTAAGAGAAGGGGTTGGGGGATGAGTTTTAATCTTTAATTGAATCATTTTTTCAAACCTGACATTATTATTTTGAAACAATCATCTCAAACATTTTAAAATCCTCATTAACACCTTTTCTAAATCATTTTCAACATCTTCATTGTAAAATCTCATAACTCTTATGCCTAGAGAATTTAATATTTGGGTTCTTTGATTATCTTTCTTTCTTTTGTACCGATGGATTTTGCCATCAATTTCAATAACAGTTTTCTTCTCAAAACAAAAGAAATCTGCAATAATGAATGATTCAATGTTATCTATTTCATAAAAAATAGGATATTGTCGATAAAATTTTAATCCTTGTAATCTTTTTTTTCTGATATTTTCCCAAAAAACTTTTTCGGCTTCTGTTTGAGACTTCCTTAATTCTCTGCTCAGAACCTTAGCGGCTTGATGGAGAATTGGATTAGTAGTACGATGCATATCCTCTTTTTTTTAATTAAAGAACTCATCCCCCAGCCCCTTCTCTTGAGAAGAGAAGGGGAGCAGAATCCAATATATATTTGCTGCAAATATTATTCCTTTTATTAATGCAATTAGAAGATATTTTGTATTTTCAATATTTTTTATATAAAAATTCCCCCTCTCTTTCCAAGAGAGGGGGTTAGGGGGTGAGTTTTTTGGTCAAGTAGAAGGTACAAAAAGTGTCAACTATGTCCCCGAACACCTGTAACCCAAAAACCTTTAATCCTCATAGGGGATTTGTATATGGGTAAATACGCCTGATTTAATTACTATCTCCATTTTTTACAATGAAATCTACTCATACCACCAATAATGCATTCTCTACGAGGATGGGATATTGGTTGAGGCATGTTTTTCTACAATAATGCATCCTCTACGAGGATGTTATATTGGTTTAGGTATGTTTTTCTACAATAATGCATCCTCTACGAGGATACGAATATTGAATTATGCGAGCTTTTAAATAACCCACCCCGTCCCGCTGGCGCGGTCCACCCCTCCCTGCTTGCAGGGAGGGGCCGGGGGAGGGTCAGGAAATTTGGTTGCAGCCATGGGCTGTGTGATAATATTTTACATCAAAGAATTTCAATCCAATTCTTTAATCCGGATATTGCGGTACTCAATTTTTGAGGAGTGGTTCTGTAAACCGATGTATCCCTTTCGCCGTTTGAGTCCCGGATGATTATTGGCTTTATTCATGTGATCGATGAGATCTGTATTAATGATCATTTCACCGTTCAGGGTTACCTGTACGATGGTACCCCGGCAAGATATTTCCATTTTTTGCCATTGATTGGCAGGTTTGCTGACTCTCCGCGCCGGCGCCTGAACGCCATAGATGCTACCGGTATATTGCCATGGTTTAAGATCGGCATATTTCTGCGCGTAATCGTCCAGTACCTGGATTTCCATACCTGAATAGGCCGCATCTCCCTGGCGTGGGGCTCTTAAAAAAACACCACTGTTACCGCCGGGTGGTACACGATATTCCAGCTCAAGTTTAAAATTTCCAAACTCCTTCTCAGTCGATAGCCAGCCGCCACCTTCTCCTTCGGTGTAAAGGATACCCTGATCAACTTTCCAGCTGCCTGTCTGCGCCCGGATAAGTCTCCAACCGCTAAGATCGATGCCATTGAAAAGATCCCCGTCAATTCGCGGCGCGCTATCCGGTAATTCGCGTATATAGATATTCTTAAAATAAAGAGGGCTGTGATGGGCCTGTAATTCAATTGCCCCGGTTGGATAGATCGGTTTGTCCCGTTCCCAGTAATTCTCCATCACGACATCATTAACGACCAGTATATCATTGAGATGCACGGTCACTTTCGAACCGGTCATAATAATTCGAAAGGTATTCCATTCTCCGACGGGATTATCGGCCATTTTTATTGGCGTACTTGCACCGATCTGATTATTATACAGTCCGCCGGAACCCACGGGATTACCTGCAGGATCCCATATTTGTACCTGGGGTGATCCTCTTAAATAAATACCGCTGTCACCGGTTTTTTCGATTCTCCAGTCAACCAGTAATTCAAAATTGGCATAATCTTTTTCTGTGCATAGACTTTGACCCTGGCCGTCAAAACAAAGAATACCATTAAAAACTTTCCAGTGTTCGCGCATCCGTTTATCAGCTTCGATCTGTGCCATTTCCAGTTCGCCGGCACTCATCTGTGCTCTTTTGACAGGATTCTCAACCAAACCCTTCCAACCACTCAGGTCCTCACCATTAAAAAGAGAGATAAATCCTTCGGGTATTTGCGCCGAATCTTGTTCCATCCCGCTTAAATCTATATCGGTCAGTGATTCTATCAAAGCAAATGCGACTTCATTACCACTCAGATTGTTATCACCGTTATCCGATGGTGAAGCGATGGAAATGGCTAATTGTGCCGCTTCATCACTAAGAGAATTGTCGGTAATGTATTCTGATACCGCCCGGAGGGATTCAACGGATCTGATTGTTGCCATACCGGATAAAACCAGTCTTTTTTCTTCATCGCGTTCAGCAGCGTTAAAGAGGTCATTATAATAAGCTAACTCCTGATAGATCCCCAGTTCATTTTCTTCCAGGATCCTGAGACATCCTCGAATGGCCAGAACCCTGTATGTTAATGCTTCATCGCTATGTGCCAGATCAATCAGTGGTTCGACCGCTCTGATCTCAGGCCAGGTAACCAGTGTCCGCAAGGCAACATCTTTAATTCCCGGATCGATATTCTTTATTTCTTCCATGACTCTATCAAGACCCATTTTACCTCCCAGCCGCTTTAAGACCGCTAAAAGGTATTTCTGATTCTCAATTCCGGTGTTATCATAAGAAGTGGCTATCGGTTTTTGTTTAATCCGCTCATCTTGTATCGATGAAGCGATGGTTACAAATGCATCCTCCGCTGCTTTTTTTTCATCCGGATCGGTGCTTTCCAGCATATGCGAAAATAATAATTCGTATTCATCCGGACCGGCCAGTATTTGCAGGGCTTTTATAGCCGCTATCCGTACCCTAACGGAATCATCGTTCAACCGTGTAAGGATAGCATCAACAGACTGCGTTGCCCGGCGTTCACTCAGAATACTGAGTCCGGTTATTTTAGCCATTACCGGCATTTTTTCAAGTCTGTCGGAAAGTTCCGGGATAAATTGATCTCCGGGCAGGCAAAGCAGGCCATTTTTAATCGCTGTATGTTCCCGGGGATTCCGGCTGTCCGATAAAAGATCAAGAAGGGGTAACACCGCCTGCTCTTTACCGATCATCCATCCGGCTTTAATTGCTGATAATCGTACGGCGGTATGTTCACTTTTTAGAAAATCGAAGATCGTGGGTAATACCTGCGGATCACCTCGTGTAGCCAGCATATCGATGATATCGCTTTGAATTTCGGGCAATGCCTGTTCAGGCAATGCCTGTTCAGGTGGTGCCTGAGAGAGCAGATCAATCCATGATACGGTTGCTGCCTCACCACCGATTTTTGCCGCAAGTTTTAATGCCGCTAGGCGGGAATTTTTATTCTGATTTTCAACAAACGATTGGAGATCATCAATGGCCTTGTCACCAAGAAGATCGACCAAATGATGCAACGCAGAAATTTTAATATGGTCCTCATAGACCTTATCCCGGTCCTTGATAATTTCACGACAGATCAAAACGCATTGATCAGGATCATTGATCTGTTTTGCCCACAGCAGGTAAAGGGGGATGATTTTATTTTTCAGGTCTGAATTTGTATCCACAAGGGCCTGCTGAAACGCTTCCCGTGCCGGTAAATAACCGATACGGGCCAAAGCATACAGCGCGGTGAAGCGGGTTTCCGGGTCCATATCATCGGTATAGGTCATGATATCTCCGGCTGCCGGCCGGTAACGCAAATCCCCTATGGATTTAACCAATATAATCTTATGTTTAACCTTACCATTGGATAATTGGGAATGCAGCGCTTCGCCTGCTGCATCAGAATTGATACTCACCAGTGTCTGACAGGCCGGCTCGCATAAGTCTTCATCCGCTAAAAAGGGAATAAGATATGGCACGGACCGGTCATCTCCGGATAGTTTTAGTTGACTGATGAGAAAGGCTTTTTGCTCTTTGGTCATAGTAATATTCAACGCCTTATGAATGACCTCAATAAATAATTGGCGTTGATTTTCTAATCCGGTACGGGAGACATAAGTACTCAGGCCCGACAGCGCATATTGGGCGTGGGTAATATCTTCTTTTTTATCTGATGCTAACATTCTGCATATGTCGTTTATTGCACTGGCGCCCTGATTTAATAGGGCCTCATTAATCAGAAGAGCCTCAAGCGTGTCCTGTGCCGGGAGTGTATCAACCAGTTCATAAAGGAACTGTTTCGAATTCCGGTCGGTATAATAATTTTCCTTACGGCCGGTTGTTGTACAACCGATGATAAACACAAGACTGAAAATAATACCTGCTTTGTATAACATACCTGTTTACTCCATCTAAGAGATATATAATATTATGAGTGTCCGGTTAAAAAAAAGGATTCAACATATAATTAAAAAACTCATCCCCAAACCTGCGTCTAAGCCGCATCTTCGACCTTCTCTTGAAAAGAGAAGGGGCTCCCTAAAGTCCCTCTCTTTCCAAGAGAGGGATTTAGGGTGAGTTCTTTAAATCAAGTCGCTTTGTTTTTTAAATCTAATAACCACTTGATATACCGGTGATAATTTAAAATGATTTACGTTTTAACCGGACACCCCTGATATAATGTAACGCTTATAAATGCCAGGGAGCACGCATTGGTTGGTCGATCAGACGATTGGCACCTTCATCATTGATAAATTTTTGTGTGACCGGATCAAAATTTAATTTACGTCCAAGACGAAACGAGATTTTTGCCAGATTAACCAGTGTTGCCGACCGGTGCCCATTGGCTTCATTCAGAGCAAATTTTTGTCTGGTTTTTACGGCCTGATTAAAATCGGTGAGTTGTGGTGCCGGATCCGGCAGAGTCTCTAACTTTTGACTTAATCCCTTTATATCGGATCTGAGTCCACGGTATAATTTACCTTCCGGTCCTTCGATATACGGCGCATCTTTATCTATACCGGCACCATCCAGAATAATTTCACATCCATCAGCATATCTCATTCGTATTTTATGCCAAATACCAACGGCATCGGGATGCGTTTGCGGTGCCTCGGTTTCTATCTCAACGGGACTGGTATTATCTTTATCCAGGATATACTGAACCGGATCGAGATAATGCTGACCCATATCACCCAAACCACCGCCATCGTAATCCCAGTAACCCCGGAAAGTGACATGCACGCGGTGCGGATTATAGGGTTTATAAGGAGCCGGTCCCAACCACATATCATAGTCCAGCTCTTCAGGGATCCATTCGGGATTAAGATCGGTTTTACCAGTCCAAATAAATTTCCAATTAAATCCGGTAACTGCGCTTACCGTTACTTTTAAAGGCCAACCCAATAAGCCGTTTTGTACTATCTTCTTGATCGGGGCAACCGGTGTTCCGAATCCATAGAATTGACTTCTGAATCTAAACCAGGTGTTGATCCGGAAAATACTACCATTTTTCTGGACGGCAGAAACCAGACGCTGTCCTTCAGCAATCGTCCGGGTCATCGGTTTTTCACACCAGATATCTTTACCGGCTTCAGCAGCAGCAATGGCGATCAAGGCATGCCAGTGGGGAGGAGTGACGACATGGATAACATCGATATCTTTTCTTTCCAGCACTTCCCGATAGTCTTTGTATCCTTTTACATTCTCATCTCCCATTTCCAGGGCCAGCTGTAAATGGCTTTCGTCGACATCGCAAACGGCCAATAATTTGGAATCTGTATATCTTATATGACCACGACCCATACCGCCGACGCCGATCACCGCTTTAGTCAGCTGATCACTGGGGGCGGTAAAATCAGTACCACCGAGTACATGCCGGGGAATGATGGTAAATGCCCCCAATCCGGCCGCGGCTGTTTTAACAAATTTTCTTCTTTTCATTTAACCTACCAATGTTAAACCCCGTCGGGGTTTCGTTAGGATAATTCAATCAGTATTCTAACCATGTGAAACATCTACCGTTGGATTTTGTATTATTGGTTACATCGCCGTTGCTCTTAACCACAATAATGCCATGCCACGTCGCAGACCCCGTTTTACGGGGTGGGCAGCCTGCCCGCCAACTGGCGGGGGCAGGCAAAGGTAACGCAAAGAAATAATATTTGTGTTTGTCATCCTGAAAGGATCTTCTTAGGTGATAGTATCATACCGACACGGTAAAAGATCCCTACGGGATGACAGACAATGATTCAGCTAATTTCCAATTACTAATTACCAATATACATTATACCCATCGGGCACGGCACGCCGTGCCCCTACACGCACCACGCGTGACGCTTCACGCACTACGTCTCCTGTTCGGCCACATTTGCCGGAGGATTATCGTTTTCATTAAACATGATCGTAAAGAATATAAGGATAATTCCGGCAAGAATAGCCGGTAATATCCAGAATTGCTGCCATTGTTGAAAGACTTCTGTTCCGCTGCCAGTGACCATGGAATTAAATACCCAGCCGGAGATTTGGGCACCGATCAGCATACCAACACCATAGGTGACCAATACCAGAAAACCCTGTGCCTGTCCGCGGATTGCCGGCGTGGATTTTTTATCAACGTAGATCTGTCCGGCGATAAACAGGAAATCGTAACAAATGCCATGCAATAATATGCCGCCCATGATCATCCACAGTATACCGGTAGGCGCTGCCAGGGAAAACAGAACATAGCGGATCACCCAGGCCAGCATACCAATAAAAAGTATCCATTTCACCCGGAAAAAAACAAAGAACAAAGGCATTAAAATGATAAAAATAGCTTCGGACATTTGTCCGAATGACATTTTAAAAGCCGGGTTGGAGATCTCCAGTGTATTGACAAAAACCGGAGCATAGGCATAATAGACGGCCAGTGGAATACAAATCAGGAAAGAACTGATGATAAATACGATAAAAGGCCGGCTTTTCAGCTGGGACAGAGCATCCAGACCGAGGATCTGACGCACGGTAGCCGGTTCTCCTGCTGCCGGTGGCGGGGTATGCGGTAATGTAAAACTATACAAACCCATGACAATACTGGCCAGCCCGGCTACCTGAAGAGGAATAGCGGTTACATCAGCCGACAGAACACCGCTGACAAATACACCGGCCACAATCCATCCAATCGTGCCAAATACACGAATGATCGGGAAATATTTTTCCTGATTGGTGATATGATGAAATGCCAGCGTGTTAACCAGCCCAACCGTTGGCATATAGCATAACATGTGAATGAGTAGCAATATGATAAATAGAGGTGCAGACACAAATTCACCTTCAGCAAAAAACGGCGTTAGAAAAATTGCTACACCACCGATCAGATGAAGAACACCCAGTACTTTTTCAGTGGCGAAGAAGCGATCGGCTATCATGCCGAGAAAAAAAGGCGAAATAACCGCGCCGATCGGTCCGACGGTATAGGCCCAGTAGATCGCATCCGTCATACCAACTTTGGACATATAATTTCCAACGGTTACATACCAGGCACCCCAGATGAAAAATTCAATAAACATCATGGCGCTCAGCTGAAAATAAATTTTCTTATTCAATTCAGACTCCTCTTTGTGGAAGCTTATAATTGATCCGTAAACATTTTTATTTTAGACAGGATAAGGAGATATCATTACAATACAATGTTTATGCGTAGAGACGTCCCGCCGGGACGTCTCTACATATGTACGAAAAATCATTTTTGATGCGATAAAAATATCAATTTTTATCTTATTTATCCTGTTAATCCTGTCAAAAAATAAACACACCTAGGTGCATATGATACGATATTATAATGTCCATCCCTTGCGGTATTCTTTATGTATGAATTTATTTGCTTCTTCAAGATTGGTAACACGCATATTCGGACCGTCCCATTTTAATATAGTATTCCGGGGGGCCATACGAACGGCAATATTTCCCAGTAGCATCGTCTCTGTCAACTTACCGGCATACTCAAAATTTGAGGTCGTCGGTGGTCCGCCTTTACAAGCTTCAATCCACTCGGCATGAATACCAGGAGATCTGGGAATGGTTTTTTCAGGCAATGTGTATTCCTTCATTTTTGTTTCAGGAATCAGTCGCGGATTACTACCATAGGTACTGCACATTAAATGACCTTTTGTTCCCACAAACAAAACTCCACCGTCTTTGCCACCTCCCATTTTCCTCCCCGGTTCAAGATCAGCCGGTCTCGGTGGTAGTATTCCTCCATCGTACCAATAGAATTTTAGAGGAGGCATCTTGTCACGGGCGGGGAATTTATAAGTTATAATCGAAGCCAGTGGATACGTCTCATCATTAAAAGCGGTAGAGGAAGCTTCGACACTATCCGGATAATCCAGTTTAAGCGCCCAGAAGGGATGATCCATGATATGGGCACCCATATCTCCCAAGGCGCCGGTTCCATAATCCCACCAACCACGCCAGACAAAAGGCGCGTATGCGGGATGATATGGCCGGACGGGTGCCGGGCCTAACCACATATCCCAATCCAAGGTAGGTGGGGTCGCAGGGAGCTCCTCCGGTCGTCCGATGCCTTGTGGCCAGATTGGGCGGTTGGTCCAGGTATGGACTTCGTGAACATCACCAATCGCGCCATCCCAGATCCATTCGTTGATTAATCGCGCGCCTTCACTGGCATGCCCCTGGTTTCCCATTTGCGTGGCAACTTTTGCTTCACGTGCCGCTTCGGCCAGTTTACGCGCCTCATAGATGGTATGTGTCAAAGGTTTCTGACAAAAGACATGTTTACCCATTTTGATCGCTGTCATGGCAATGACGGCATGATTATGGTCGGGCGTTGTTACGGTAACGGCCTCGATATCTTTTTCTTTTTCCAGCATCACCCGGAAATCGCTATATCTTTTAGCTTTGGGGTATTCTTTAAATGTGTCTGCTGCCCGCTCTGCATCAACGTCGCATAAGGCAATAATATTTTCCGAGTTCACATTATTTACATCACTGTGACCCTGACCCCCAACACCGATACAGCCGATATTTAATTTATCACTCGGTGGTGTATATCCCGGTCCGCCAAGAACAAAACGGGGTACGATAGTAATACCGGCGGTTGCCAGTGCGGTCCGACCGATGAAATCACGGCGGGTTATACCCGACATGTTTTCTTTGGATTTCTTATTCTCCTTCATTAGTAATTCCTTTCTTATTACTTACCTGCGGTTCCGGGTACAGGTATTGTTTTTTCAATATTTACCGGACCCATTGAATATTCTTTTGGTCCTAACCGGAGTTCTGAGTTCATCGCTTCTTCCCAGGTCACTTCGTTTCCGGTATAGGCGGATATGCGTCCCATAATGGCGGCTAATGTCGAGATAGCTGTTTGTTCTGCCTCCACATAGGGTTTGTTGTTTCGAATGGCAGTAACCAGATCGATATGCTCCTGAACATAGGGAGAAACTTTTACGCTATCGGTTGGTTTTCCTTCTTCATCAAGCGGATACGTGTATTGCCATTTGATACTTCCATCCGGATTATAGATCTTATTCTTTGCGTTCGTGTATCCTTCACTGCCTCTGACATACTCTGAAACGCTGTTCCAGCAACCACTGATCTGACGACACATACTATGAACATGGAGGTCATTTTCATAGGTAAAATCGATATCGAAAAAATCATATTGATCGCCGGTTACCCGTCGTTGACGTGCACCCATACCGATCGCTTTAACCGGATGAGACTCCAGATACCAGTTAACGACATCAATATTATGTACATGCTGTTCGACAATATGATCTCCGGACAGCCAGCACCAATTTACCCAATCTCTGATCATATATTCCATTTCCGTCCAGCCGCTTTTATGCGTTTTGTACCATAACTGTCCACCATTCCAGTAGCAATTTGCGGCCAGTGTATCGCCGATAGCCCCTTCATATATTTGTTTCCAGGTTGTTAGATAATCTCTTTGATGTCTGCGCTGGGTACCGGTACCTACACATAATCCAAGTGTTTCTGCTTTTTTAGATGAGGCCATGATAGACCGGGCGCCAACCGGATCGACGGCTACCGGTTTTTCCATAAATACATGTTTACGCGCATTGACTGCTGCGGCAAAATGTTCAGGGCGGAAATGCGGAGGGGTTGCCAATATAATGATATCAACACCGGAATCGATTACCTTTTCAAAGGCGTCAAAACCAACGAAGCACATTTCTGGGGCAACTTCAGCATTTTTCTTTTCCTTGAGTCGTTGAACCGCTTCATCCACACGGTCCTGAAAAACATCCCCGAGGGCGGTGACCGATAAACCGGGACCGGCACTTAAAAAGTCGATCATCGCTCCTTTTCCCCGGCCTCCGCAACCAATCAAACCCGCTTTTAACGGTTTCCCTTCGGGAGCCTGGTCTAAAAAGGGGGCCAGTTCCATGGTTCTTTTTTTAGTACTGCAACCCATGAGTAAGCCGGCAGCGACGGCGGCACTACCGATGCCAATGAATTCACGACGGTTAAAATCTTTTGACATGGTTTTATCCTTTATTTTATGGTTATAATTTGAAGTTCATTAATTAATCAGGTTAAGGATATCGAAATGAATATTATCATTATTTTCAGAAACACGGTCCTACCTTCAGTCCTAAGGTTGAAATATAAGAATATATTTCTAATGACAAAAATGTACTTAAAAAATACTTTTTAAATAAAATCCGTGTTAATCCGTGTAATCCGTGGACTTCTTTTTTGGATAGCAGCATTATGCTACGGTATAAGGATGTCACGTTAGTCAGTTTTTAACATAGTCACAGACAACCCGAAATCCCACATCACTACAATCAGAATACCACCAGATGCTTTTAGGCATCTGCGGATCGGTAAGCAGCCAGCGATCATTCTTTGTATAATCCCGTTCGGCTGCGCGCACATCGCCGGCATCGCTTAAATAAGAACCGCCGCGAATGACATATTCTTTTCCCTCGGAAGGACCTTTAGGATCAATGATTGGCGGATCCTCCGGATAATACCGGTAAGTATCCTTCCCATACCAATCTGAACAAAACTCTTTAACATTACCTAACATATTTACCAGACCAAAGGGATTCATTTTTAGACGTGTGGGTACTTCTGTTTTTCCATTACTATTGGCTGCGTATACCGTATGTGAATTGATAAAAGTTGTGTCGGTACCGAATATTTTATTCCACAGACGATTTTGTGAAAATTGAGCCGGACTACCTGGAAAAAAATAAGCCCCTTTGGTTTGCCCCCGGCAGGCGTATTCCCATTCTGCTTCTGTGGGAAGACGATAGTTTTTTCCTGTTTTTTGAGATAACCAAACACAATATTGCTCTGCGGCATGATGGGTCATTGTGATTGCCGGACGGATACCTTTGCCCCACCCCTGGTCCGGATTGCCATAAGCCGGGGTTGGTCCGGTGTAAGCATCGATATCTTTTGAAAGATTAACATATTGATGCTGGTCCTCCGTACGTCCTTCACGTTTAGTATCCTGATAGAATGCTTCATATTCGTCCCAGGTCACCTCATATTTCCCCATCCAGAAGGCACTGATCTGAATGGGTCGTTGCGGTCCTTCATCTTCACTGCGATAGGGCTCTGATTCGGGACTTCCAATTGTAAAAATTCCGCCAGGGATGGCGACCATTTCAAAATCGACCGTAGTGCCAGGAATCATTTCCTTATAGTTTTTAAATGAATCAACAAGGGCAGGTTGCACATATTTAACCATATTCCTTTTCTTTGCCAGGTCCATGCCGGTTATTTCCGCTGGTTTTTCATGAAAATGCCCCACTTCAAGATGGCAGTTGATGCATCTTAACTGATCGGATTTTTGATCATAATATATATGAGCATCTTCCCCTTTTTTTGAAAGCGTTCTGGGGAAAAGATTGGCGTGACAATGGACACAGGAAGCTTTATAAACGTGCTTTTCTGCATAGGGCCGGGTTGATTTTAATTCCCAATTTATCTTAGTAACATCTTCGAACAAAGCGCCATAAACATCGCGAAGCCCGGTACTCATTTTAGATTGCAAATAATCAATACCACCCGGTGGTAAATGACATTCGACACAATGGACAACTATTCCGTTTTTATTATCATAATGGGTACCTAAACGCCAGGAGTTCGTTGCCTGGGGATGCACGTGACAATAGCTGCAAAAATCATCTGTAGAGGTGTAATCCGATACCCAATTAAATAAGAGTACAAAAGAAATCCCGAATAAAAATATAACAATTTTGAAAGATTTTTTATTGAAGTTTGAAAAAAAATTAGTCATAAATATAATTGATAAGTGCTTTTTTTATGATTAATAGTGTAAAGTGAAATTATCCTGAAATGTCGTCCCTGTCCCTTCCTGTCATTCCTGCGAAGGCAGGAATCCAGAAGGGATCCATGTTGATAAATTACCTGAGTCATTGTTTTTTATAGATTCCCGCCTCCGCGGGAATGACAATCTGCGCATTTAAAACGTCAGGCTAGTTTGAAATTGCCTAATCTGCAACACCCTGAAGCTTGCAGTGAGACGGGGCAGGTCATTATCCGATATTCAAAAACTGGAGACGAAATCCCCAAATAGTGAAACTTAAAATCTAAGGGAGTGGTTCGAGGTAAATTGAACGAAACTCGATTGGTTTACCTTCACTTTGAAAACAGATCTTTCCGCTTTGGACGGAGGCTTCTGTGCCCTCGTTCTGTAGTACGCCGTTGACGATCAGGCGAATTGAATTTTCCTTACAGAATATCTCATATTTATTCCACTCCCCCGGTGTTTTTTCACTACTTGTTTCTTTTTTCACGATACGGCGGTTCGATTTATCGATATGTTCCTTTAGATCTGTTCCACCGATCAGCCAAAAATCACCGGCATTTTCTGACTGTAATTGGGCTTCAATGGATTTGGGCCAAACCGCATCCGGTTCACTCATGTGCAGAAGGACACCGCTGTTTCCAGTTTCGCCCGGCCAATGCCATTCCACCGTTAGCTTATAATTGCTGTAATCATTTTCTGTCCGGATGTATCCACTAGGAACTCCCGTACAATGCAGCAATCCGTCCTTAACCATCCATACTGTTTTAACATCCACAGCGGGATCAGGTATGAATAATTTCCAGCCGGAAAAATCTTTTCCATTCCAAAGGTCAATTTTTTTCTGGGGGACAATTACAGCGCTTTTGGCCGCAGTCGTTTGAGTTGTTTCCTCTTTTTTATCAGTGGTACAACTAATGAAGAAAAGAAAAACTAGAGATGTAATTAAAATGGTCTTTTTTTTCATTTTTTGAATCCCTTATTTCTATTAGATTGTATGATTAGACCTGAAAAATCTGTTTCAGGAAGTTTGTGTTACAGCTACAATATTTTATTATTTTAAATCATGAGTGTCCGGTTAAAATTAATTTCCCTCAACTAATGACTAAAGAACTCATCCCCAGACCCCTTCTCTTCTCAAGAGAAGGGGCTCTTTAAGTCCCTCTCTTTCCAAGAGAGGGATTTAGGGTGAGTTCTTTAAATCAAGTCGATCACTTAGGATAATATCTCCATTTTTTAATCAGTTGTTATCAAAAGTTATCAGAATAACGATAAGCATCGATGACGGCTTTTTCTCCGTCTTTCCCTGGTTTGCTGTTGCCATGTTCCATACCAACGATCCCCTTGAATCCTTTGCTGTGAATGTGTTTAAAAACGTTCACATAGTTAATTTCACCGGTTGTTGGTTCCTTACGACCAGGGTTATCGCCGACCTGGAAATACGCAATTTCACTCCAGGCGATATCAATATTCGGGATCAGGTTACCTTCAGTAATTTGTTGATGATAGAGATCATCCAGGATTTTACATGAAGGGCTGTTGACTGCTTTACAAATTTGATAAGCCTGAGGAATTTTTGTGAGAAATAGTCCGGGATGATTGCGCCAGGGGTTTAAGGGTTCTAACACCATTACCAGACCCGATGGTTCGCATACCTCTGCACACCATTTTAGATTGTCTATGGTGTTTGTTGTCTGATAATCCCATTCCAGACCGGTGTCATAGGCGCCGGGAACAACCGTGCACCACTTGGCATTGACGCGTTTGGCGACCTCCACGGCTTCCTTCATTCTCTGGACAAGCATATCCCGTATATCTTTTTTGTCGGTTACAAACGATGTCGACTTAAAATCCGCATAGGCCACAAACACACCCATCAGCATTCCCAAACGGGTCATTTCAGCGGCAATTTTTCCTTGCATATCTTTAGATTTGTCCATCATACCGTTATCTTCCATAGCAGTAAATCCCTGATCCGCCATAAATTTCAATTGATCGATAAGATCTTCACCGGCCGTATGCTTGAACATTCCAAAATGGGGGGCATAATTTAGTTTAAAGGAATTGCCGGCTTTATTATCTTTCGCAGGGATCTTTCCGGGGTTTGCTAAATGTCCCAGGGCGAGTGCTCCTCCGGAAAAAGTGATTCCCCTGATAAAGTCACGTCTATTTAATGGGGTTGATTTGCCTTTATTATTTTCCATTTTATTCCTCTCAATTTTGTATTGTGACTTTAGGTGTTGAAAAAATGAAACACAAAGAATCACGCCGGTAGGCGGATCCCCGCCAAAGGGCGGGCAGGCTGCCCACTGGCGGGCACAGAGTGTTTCTCTGTGGCCTCTGTAGTTTTATTATTATCCTTTTTTCATAATATTTTCATGTCCCGATTTAATCGGGATGACACTATCTTTGCCGGAAGTATACATTTAAAATAGGGAATCCGGTTGACTTTCCGTCGTTTCTATCAACCAAATATTTCGAAACTGGACAGGATCTCCATGGTCCTGAAGCATTATTGGTCCCGGTTGATTGAGATCATCCATAGCCCCGCCTGTCGGACCTGGTATTTCCAGATCATCATGAATAACAACATCATTATGAATGACGGATATTCGGGCATTTTCCATTGTTGCAGTGTTATTATTAAAGCGGGGAGCAGTAAAGGTAATATCATAAGTCTGCCATTGCATCGGTGGGCTGCACATATTGACGAGTGGCCGGGCAATCTTGTAAATGCCGCCGCATTCATTATCTTCCCCTTCCAGGCCATAACTATCCAATATTTGGACCTCGTAACGTCCCTGATTGTATACTCCGCTGTTTCCGCGCCCTTGTTCTGTTTCATCCGGCATGAAGGGCGTACGAAATTCGATGTGTAACTGGTAGTCGGTAAATTTCTGTTTCGTGACTAGAGAATTACTGCCGGGCACTACCTCCATGGCACCATCTATGATTTTCCACTTGGCAGAATAGTCAGATTTGTTAAAATCGATATTTTTCCATTTGACCGTATGCTGTGTTTCGTTTTCAGGGGCAAAAGAAATCTCAAACAAATCTTTTGCTTTAAGTCCTTCCTTTTTGTAAGGACCGTCAATTTTCCAGATGGTTAAAAAATTATCATTCTCTTCTAAAGTTTTCCTGCTTTTACCTTCCCGGACGTTCCCATCGATTTCCGAAATCGTTTCTATTGCATTGCCATCACTGTCAACAAAACGGACAAAAGCACCCCAGCTACCCTCTTCATTGGTTACAGCGAGCCTCATCGAATTCCAACCTTCTTGCAGCGTAACATTCTCTCTTTCCTGACCCGGTGCAGCACCGCGGGAAACATTATTAGTGGCAATGATTTCTTCATTTAACCAGGCTTTGATACCATCATTGCTGCCAAGTTCCAGCACCACTCTTTGGGTATGATCTGACCAGATATCGGTTTTCAGATAAACCACACAATTTTCACCTTTAATAAACCTGGCCAGATTAATATAGCCGACAGGATCTCTTTGCTGTTCCCAGTTATTTAAATGACTCCCGTCGAAAAGAACAATCGCATTGTCAGGTGGTCTTTTACCTAAAGATGAGGACAAACGGACTTTCTTTTGCAGACGGTATGATCCATTGGCATTTCCTGAAAATTGGCCATTAAAATCATTGCCCTGAATAGTTCCTTGCCATCTGACTCCTTTTCTCGAAAGACCGGACAGGAGAATTTTACCGTCTTGACGTCTGCCTTCCAATTCGACAATGGCCGGTTCACGTGTATTAAATTGCTTTAAAAAGTTGACTTTGTATTCTCCTTGGTCATAAGCGATCACCTGAGCCACCAGAGGACTTTCAACACCCGCCGAGGTTCTACTTACGCCCTCCCAATCTCCCATAAAGCTATCAAGAGAATAAATCTTTTTTACTGCTTCTTCCGGCTCAGAACCACAGGCGGTTATTTGTGTAAAGGTAAAAAAGGCAACTGAGATCGAAAAGATAAATAAAAATTTTTTTAGAGACATACATTCACCTTAACTTAAATGAAAGATACAACCCTATTCATCCAGGGCGACTTTCAATCCCTTAAGCTGACCGCCCTCCAGATCACGTATGCGGGCACAGGCCCCCCAGGCCCCTCCAGCGTTGACTATCTTTATCAATAAATGGTTCCATCCTTTATTCAGTTTTACTTTTACCTTATCATCGCCTGGATTTATTCCTCTCTCGACCTTATTGGAATGTATCAATTTATTGTTCAACCAGGCCCGGATGGCATCATTACTACCCAATTCCAATTGTACTTCCTGATCAGTTTCCGACCATATTTTATTTTTCAGATAAGCGACAAGACCTTTGCTGCCATATATTTCACCCAGGTTAATATGCCAGTAATTATTCTTATCCGTAGAATCCGGTACCTGTTGCCAGTTTACCTTTCCCTGATCTGAACTCTCAGGAGGAAATGCGAAATCGAATATATCCACGTCTTTCTGATCATAAGGTCCGGCAACCTGCCATAAAGTAATATGATCCTCAAAACGTTCCAGCTCGTTGATCATTTCTCTGGATTGTTTCTTTAGAGTTTCATTTTTGACAGTTGCCATGGATTTATACAGTAATGGTTTAATCTTACGGATTTGGTCAATATCGAGAGCCGAAGCAATTTTGATGATGGTGGTGCCCGCCTCCTGTTGCAATTCCTTATCATCGATATATTCTGCGGAAAATGTCAGCGCATCCATGGAGTTAACCGTGGATAATCCTGATAATACGGCGCGCTTTTCTTCGGTGGTATTGGCTAGTTTCATCGCTGTTTGGTACATCCCAAACACTTCTTCACGTGATTTTGTTTTTTCAAAGGAGATCAATTTGACATAACCGCGTAAGGCCAGTACCCTGAATTTCTCATTTTTTGTAGTCTTTGCCACATTAAGCAGGTCATCCAACGGCGTACTATCCGGCCAGCTGGATAAGGCGCGAATGGCAGAGGCCTGGATTTCCGGATTCTTGTCCTTAATGGATGATCTTATAATATCCAGCGCCGCCGGATCTCCGATTTTTCCTGACACTTCAAGAAGCGAAATACGTGTTTTTACATCTTTGGATTTTTGGAGTTGGGCTAAAACATCGGATGCCTTCGGTTCACCTTCAGGAATTTGTGAAGCGATAGCAATGACAGCTTTTTCCAGTTCTTTGCGCTCCTGCTCACTTTTAGGCTTTGCCAACCGGGCAACCGTTTTCTCCATATAGGGTGGAGTGGCGATCTCTCTGATTGCCTTAATAGATTCCAGCCGCACTTTTTCGTCCGTGCTTTCAATGGCAGATAGCAATAAGGGAACTCCCTGAATTATTTGCCGCTCAGCGATGGCCCGGATATATTCAATTTTCATTGCAAAGACTGCGTCCGGCATATTATTAAGTATGGTTTCATTTACCCGAGGGCCGTTGATGCGATACAGACCTTCACGGGCAGTTAATCTGATCTTGTCTTTCCCGGTTGAAGCAACTTCGGCAAAAAGTGGTATCACTTTAGCATTGCCACAGAGTGCCAGAGATTTGAGTGCAGCGATCTGTATATTTTCGTTTTCCGATTTGGCTGCATCCATCATAACGTTTATAACTTGCGGTTCTGTGCGTCCCGCTAATGAGGTGAGCAGTTGAATCTGGCCGGTTTCGGACATATCAGGTAATGCCCGGGCGATCGAACTTACATCTTCTGTCAAGGGTATCTGCCGGACCAGTTGGATCGCACTGACATGCATTCCTTTTTGATCACTTTTTAAAAGGTTGAGAATAAGTTCGGAAGCGTTTTCTTCTGTTGTCAGGATCATACCACGCAGGGCAGCATATTGTACCTGCTGGGATTCTCCGGGGTCAAAAATTTCTTTATAAATTTTATACGCTTTTACTTTTTCTCCCTGTTCGGCAAATCGATCAGCGCACTGCAGGTAGGCATCCGTTATTCGGGCTTTATTTTTTCCCTGATTTCGGACTGTCGCCAGTGTTTTTGCCGCATCTGTTCCACCTATCCGGCCAAGCGCATGGATCGTTGCCAGAGCAATCTCAGGATCGGGATCATTTATCAGGGGAACGATCTCGGAGATCGCGCCCTGATTTCGACGATTACCGAGGGTATTGATGATACCAATTTTAGTCTTTCCGCTTGTTTCTTCCAGAATATCCAATAATTCTTCATCGACATCATCGTCCGGTATTCTTTCCAAAGCATAGAGTGCCATATCAGCCGTCTTGGGATTTTCCAGCATATCAATTAATGTGCCTACCGATTCTTCTGTGCCGATGAGGCTGAGACGCTCACAAATATACTGTTTGGCAGCAAGGCTGGCATCCGACTCAAGGAAATCATCGAATTTTTCTTCAATCTCTTGGCTGAGTTTTTTAGAAGCAGAAGTCAGACGTAATAAATCGGTTAATTTTGTTAAATTTTCCCGGCTCTGTCCATAGTCGTACGTTGATATTGAACGAAGCAGCTGTTTAATATCTTCAATATCAACGGCTTGATAGATATTGAAAGGTACGGGTGTGGCATTCGCCTTCAAATCACCCAGCGCATATTGAATGCCGGCCAGAAAATGTTGCAGAATATTGTGGTCCCAGTAAATGTGTTTATTATGACCAAAACTGCAATAAAAAACCCGGCCTTTTTCCAGAGTTCTGATCCAGCTGATGGGGATATCGAGATCAGTATTTCTAACACCCTTGGCCGAAAGATTGGCTTTGTCCTTCATATCAAGAGCAAGTAACACCCTGGAATTTACGCGTAAACTGCGTTGCTTTGTTCGATATATTTCATCACTGACACTAAAATCCTTCCCCTTAAAGGCAGCCGTGAGCGGGCTTGCAGCATCTTCTATCCTGACTTTCCAGGTACCACTGGAATTCCAGGGATGACCATCAAATACGCCTCCTATCATTTCTGCTGCCTCTGCCCAGGTATAAAAATTATCGGTGGCGGCATGAATACCAATAATACCTTTTCCACCTTTTACAAATGCCATTAGACTTTTTCTTAGTATCGGGTCATCAAAGGTGAGCTGTGTGGTATTGTTAAAACACACGGCATCGAATGTGTTCAGTTGCTCCGGTTCAAAAACCGACATATCATTGCTGTGGACAGTTTCAAAAGCACCTGTTTTATTGCCCATCAGTTCCAGCATTTTTGCTGCATAGGGGATTGCATCGTGCTGATATCCCAGACTGAGTGAAAACACCAGTAACTTTCGCTGTTTAAGTACTTTGGCCGGTGCGGTGACAGGTAGGGCGTTTTCAATTTTTTCGATTTCCTGGTCGCTAATCTGGGCGATACCGATCGAGTTAATGAAGAAAAGTGCCAAGACTGTCAAGAGTAATAATTTTGTAATTTTAATAGGTGTCATTATAAATTCTCACTTTTTATCATTTAACAGAATATAATTATAAATGCCATGGGCTGCGCATTGGACGGGATAACAAACGATCGGCATCCGGATTATTGATAAATCGTTCATTTTTTGGATCCCAGTGCACTTTATGTCCCAACTTCATGGCAATCAGACCCAAATGTCCAACCATGATCGCATGATGAGCCACGCCGGCCGGTGCAATGGTTTTTGAGCGGCTGCGCACACAATCAAGAAAATTCTGGATGTGATTATCGCTTTTGTAAAGGTGAATTTCACCCGGTTTGATGACAGATGTTACCAGTGATTCCGGCTGGGATTCAATTCTGCCGCCGCGATCCACATGTACCCAACCCTTGTCGCCAATAAAATGTGTTCCCATACCCTTGGGCTGCTGCCGGTCATTGGCCACAATCATCTTAAATCCTTCGGCGTACTCACATTCAAAGTAGTAAGTTTCAGGGGTATCAAAGACACCGTCGATAGCCGGTGGGAACTGCGCCTCACCTTCAATGGAGACCGGACTGGAAGATTCCGTATCCATCCCCCAGTTGGCAATGTCGATATGATGACCGGCCCAATCGGTCAACTGACCACCGGAATAATCGAGGATCCATCTGAAATTCCAGTGACAGCGGCTTGGACTATAGGGTCTCCAGGGGGCAGGTCCCAGCCACATATCGTAGTCAAAGCCCTTCGGGGGATCACAGGGTTGGGTACTGCCTTCTTTGATACCATTACCCGTGGGCAGTCCGACCCGAACCGTGTGTACCTTCCCAATACGGCCATTGCGCACCAGTTCACAAGCATAGCGAAAATGTCTCTGTGATCTTTGCCAGCTACCGGTTTGCCACACGCGGCCGTATCTTTCCACGGCATCGACAATGGCCCGTCCTTCTGAGATGGTATACGCGAGGGGTTTTTCACCATAAATATCTTTGCCGGCCTGTGCCGCCTGGGTGGCGACCAGGGCATGCCATTGATCGGGTGTGGCATGCATGACGGCGTCGATATCATCCCGGGCTAATAATTCCCGAAAATCATTATAGGTGGCACAATCTTTGTTGCCATAGGCATTATCAACGGAACTTTTAGCCCGATTGCGATGACTCTGGTCAACATCGCATACAGCCACGACCTGTGCATCCTGCTTTTCCAGGAATCCGTTCATATTTCCGGTTCCCATGCCACCGACGCCGATACAGCCAACGGTAATTCGATTGCTGGGTGATATATTTCCATTTTTCCCTAAAACACTGGAAGGGATGATCGAAGGAAATCCAAAAGCAGCGGCAACAACCGTTCCGGATGTTTTTACAAATCGTCTGCGATTCATTTTCTTTTTTTGTTTCATGTCAGCAAATATCCTTTATTGGTTTTAATTAACGTGATTTATTCATACTGCAGCTCAAGGCTGCAAACAAATCAAAGACAAAAGACAAAATAATTTATTAACCACGAATTATTCGTCGAAGCCGGATCCCGTCATAACCACGTCTGCGCCGGGCAGGCCGGGCAAGCAGGCGAAGACTGACACGAATTAAAAAATTATTTCTCTGCGCCGCTGCCTGCCCGGCCTGCCCGGCCGGATAGGGAGGGGTGTCGACCCGCCTCAGGCGGGGAGACGGGGTGGGTCATTGTTTTTCCGTGGATAAAAGTTTTATTATTCAATATCAAATGCTGCATCAAAGGCAACGTTACTGGGCTGAAAATCAATTTTTTTCACAAATTCACAGGCCTCTCTTGCTCCCTGCTCACGCTCCATGCCACTATCTTCCCATTCAACGGAAAGCGGTCCATCATAACCGATGTGATTCAACGCCCGAATGATTTCCTCAAAATTTACACCGCCACGACCCAAAGAACGAAAATCCCAACTCCTGTCTTTATGGCCAAAATCGAGGTGTGACGCTAATATACCGTTTCTCCCGTTTAATCGAAGGGCTGCATCTTTCATGTGTACATGATAAATACGATCTGAAAATTCACGGATAAATAGCGCCGGATCAACCATCTGCCAGTGGAGATGACTGGGATCAAAATTAAATCCAAATGTTTTCCGGTTATCTACCGCTTCTAGTGCTCTTTGGGCAGTAATAATATCAAAGGCTATTTCTGTCGGGTGGACTTCGAGTGCAAATTTAACACCGCATTCATCAAATACATCCAGGATGGGATTCCACATCTCTGCGAAAAAGGCAAATCCTTCCTCAAGCATTTCTGCACTCACCGGAGGGAAACTATAGAACATGTGCCAGATCGATGATCCGGTAAAACCATTAACCACCTTCAATCCCAGATTTTTTGCCGCCCGGGCTGAATCTTTCATGCTCTCTACCGCCCATTGCCGTTTTTTATCGGCATTTCCCGCGCATTCTGACGGGGCGAATCCGTCAGAGCGGCTGTCATTGTTCAGATCACATACCAGCTGCCCCGCCAGATGATTACTGATAGAGAATATCTTTAGATTATTTTTATTCAATATCTCCAGTTGTTGCTGACAGTAATGCTTATCTTTTGCTGCTCGCCCCACATCCATGTGATCACCCCAACAAGCCAGTTCCAGACCATCATAGCCCCAGCTGGCCACTTTTTGTGCCAGTATTTCTAATGGTAAATCTGCCCATTGGGCTGTGCATAATGTCACCGGTCTTGCCATTTTAAACTCCTTTTTTGGTAATAGGTTATATTATAATTAAAATCCCAAGCACCAAGCACTAAATTACAAATAAATCTCAATAACCGAATTACCAATTTTTTTAAACTATTTCGGAAATTGGAATTTTGATATTATTTGCTATTTGGAATTTGTCATTTGGAATTTAATTCTTTTAGTATTCCATTCTTGTCCATTTTTCATTACTTTTTGCACTTTTTAACACGGTTTCAATGAAGATCATCCCACGGACGCCATCGTCGACATTGGGGAAATCCAGCATTAATTCATCCGCTTTTTGATTGGTCAAGGCAGCAATAACCGTATCTCCGAAATTGTGATAGATATTAGCAACCGCTTCCAGAAAAGCTTCCGGGTGACCCGACGGTAAGCGCGTGGCGCGCCCGGCGGCAGCGCTTTTTTTACCAACATAATCATTCCCGCGTTTCCAAACCCGGGTAGGGCCGTCTAAATCATTAACGTAAAGATAATTAGGATGTTCCTGATGCCATTCCAGACCTTTTTCAGTGCCGTAGACCCAAATGGCAATATTATTTTCCTCACCGATGGCGATTTGACTGCAATGAAGCACACCTTTGGCGCCGTTATCAAAGCGAAGCAGACAATTACCATCATCATCCAGCGGCCGGCCTTCGACAAATATTGTTAGATCGGAGCAGATGTGGGATATTTTTGCACCTGAGATATACTCGGCCAGATTGGCGGCATGGGTACCGATATCCCCGATACTTCCGGCAGCCCCGCTCTGTTTGGGGTCCGTTCGCCAGGCTGCTTGCTGCTGACCGGTCTTTTCCAAGGCAGTGGCCAGCCAGCTTTGAGGGTACTGGACGACAATTTTCCGTATTTTTCCCAACTCCCCCTGCCGGACCAGATCCCTGGCCAACTTGGCCATCGGAAATCCGGTGTATGTATGCATCAGTCCGAAAACCTTGCCGGTCGCTTTGACGATCTTTTGCAGTTCTTTGGCTTCATCCACGTTTATAGTCATCGGTTTTTCGCACATCACATGAAAGCCGGCCTTTAAAAAATCGCGGGCTATGGGAAAATGCCAGTTATTCGGTGTCGTAATCGAAACAAAATCGATCCGCTCCCCTTCGGGGAGTTTTAATTCATTCTCAATCATCTTCTCATAATTATCATACGCCCGTTCCGGAGGCAGATTTAATTCCTGACCCATCTGCCGTGACTTAGCCGGGTCAATATCAAAGGCGCCGGCGCTGATCTGAATGATACCATCCATACGTGCTGCTTTGCGATGAACTTCCCCAATAAAAGCGCCCGGTCCGCCGCCAATCATTCCCATATTCAGTCTTCTGTTAAAACCCATAGATCCCTCCTAAAAATATTTATGGTGGTATAAAAAATAACCATTGCATCCACATCGATTATAAATCATGTAATTATATCTTTCCCCTGACGGTAGAACTGGTAAAAATTCCTCCGATCACTCGAATTTTATATTTGATTCAGATAGATCAAGTTTCTACAGGCTGGTTTTTTTTGATATACACAAAATTAAATTATAATCTAAAATTCAATAATGTGCAACAAATGCCAAGGATTATTTTCTACCGAAAAATAAAGAAATAAATCTAAAGATGAAAATAAATTAAGATAAATCGTAAACCGGGAGGGAAGTTTTTTGAATAAAAGGTGTGAAGTGTGGAGACTCGCCATTTATGGTACTCATTTGAAATATAACTGAGTATAAATTACAGGTCTCCACAAATCGTTTTAATTACATGCCTTTTAATACCGTGCTTAAAACAAGTACGACAAAGCCGACGGTAACAAACCAAAATGCATTCACTGTCACAAAAGGAATCGCTGCAAAATATCCTAAGATGCCAATGACACCAAGAATTACAGAAATCCACCAGAATCTTTCCGTAGGTGCGTTTATTTTCATAATTCTCTCTCCTTTTTGATGATTAAATTTTGGAATTAAGGTGTGTATATAAATCTTATCATATCTATATACAATAATCAAGAATTATATACGCCTAAATTGAAAATACCCTGCCACAGTCATTGGGAGTAAATTAAGTACCTGCTCTATAATAGCATTAACCACAATAGAGATCCTTTGACCTTTCGGTCTTCAGGACAGGCTCCGCACATGAAGATAAAAAGCAATTATTAATTCAGGCTAGGTGATTATACTTTTATTGAATAGTTAATCGATCAGCCAGAGAAGCCAGTTCCGACAGCACGGAATTATCTGTGGTAATTTTATCGAATGGTATACTGTATTCTTTACCGGTGAGAACAGCGGGCATGCATCGATTTTTATTGGCGGCGATCAACCGAGATAACAGTCTGGCCATCCGTTGGGCCAGCATAATATCAAGATTGTTTGGGGCGGCGCCACGAATATCACGTGAGAATCCTTCACAAATGATTCGCTGCTTAGTATTTATACCGGCTGCCAATAATTCATCACGAAAAAATTCAGCCGCGTTTCCATTATACTTTATCTTTCTGCGTTTATTTACCTGATAGCCTTCAGCAACAACGATTACTGCATTCTCGCGCTTTTCCAGAGCCCGGGCCAGGGCTTTCATATTATGTTTTGAAGCGGGCAGCACGGCCAGATGGGCGCCGGCACCCAGACAGGAATGTAACGCATGATATCCCCCACGGGCGCCCATCATTTCTATGATGTAAAAACGCTTGTGAGTCCGGGCATCAGCCATATAACTACGAATCTTTTCTGCCCCTACCTCTACGCCGGTAAATTCTCCGATACAATCAGACCCGTAGATATCACTGTCGATGGTTACCGGTATAAAAAAAGTCTGTGTATGTTTTGACAAAAGTTTACTCAAGGCATTAATGCCTGCGAATGTGCCGTTCCCACCGATACCAATCAATACTTTTACTTTTCTTTTTACCAGATTCTCTGCCGCAACTTTTTGGTATTTTGCTTCTTTAAATTCCGGAAAACGTTCTGCCCGGAAATTTGCACCTCTGGCCTCCCGTAAGGGCGGGGAAAAAATAACACCGGGAATATGCTCGATCCTTTTATAGACATCGGAATTGTGAACCAGATGGCGGTAATCTCTGGTCCGGTTGAATGTTAGCGAACGGAATCCTTCGGCGGCAATAAATACATTTCGTCCCATTTTACTGAGGTATTCTGTAATAAAAGCGGTCACCGGATTATAGCCCGGCGCACATCCGCCATCCTGAACCAACAACACATCCAAGGTATCATAGAGAGTGCTCCCTTCACGGACATAAGAGGATATCAACCGGGCAAAACCCTGATATACTTTTCTGGCTGTTTTCGACGCAATCAGCTGATCATTATCAAGATCTTTACCATCCAGACTGAAAAGAACCGCATTTTCCATTGCGTGCACGGTTCCCATTCGGGGCCTTGCATCCACGAGGGCAATTTCTCCAAAAAAATTTCCGGGGGTAAAAATCTTGATTTCCCGATCCATGATATCCAGATAAAATTTTCCCTGAGCGACGATATATGCCGTGGATCCTGTCTCTCCTTCCCGTATCACGATCTCGTTTTCTTTATACGTCAATTTTTTTAAGATTGTAATCAGAGAAATCAATTCCTTTTCTGTCAGGCTTCTAAAGGGGTCGACTTTATGCAGAAGTTTAAGAATGTTTTTATCCTGAGGATTAAAATTGATTCTCTTTGGCATCGTTTTTCCTTTATTTTTAACCTGATCTATTCATACCGCAGCTGTTGGCTGCAATCAAAAAAAAATCTGTCCACGGATTATCCGTCTACGCCGGATCAGGCGAAGACTGACACGAATTAACACGGATTAAAACTAAAATAATTATTTATAAATAGTCGCGTCGCTGCGCCGCTGCGAGAAATGAATAATCCGAGTAGCAAAAATTTTGCTTAAAAAACAAAGTTTTTGGCTACAATAGCATAGCGCAGCCCAAGGCTGCAAACAAAAAAAAATAATCCGTGGACAA
>CAZBBC010000039.1:4833-33433 GCA_964489835.1 uncultured Calditrichota bacterium | reverse complement strand
GATTTATTGTTTTCGGATTTCTCAATAAATCCTTCAAATAATATTTTTATGGACTGATCCACCGTTTCAACCGCATGAGCAGAAATTTGCTTTTCAACCATTTTATTTTTTAGCTGTTGATCAATCTGGCTTTCATTTTCCAACGGATATAAAAATAAATCCCCGGCCTCCAGACAATTTAGTACCGCTTCAATTTTATTGTTTATCTTATTTACCGGTTTTATATGGGTTGTATCTTCATCGATTTCAATAATCCCTGTTGCAGCAACAGAAAAATCCAATTCTTTGTGGATTACATTTTTGTATAGTTTTAAAGCAAATTTAATACAAAAAGCGAGGCCGGCACTTTTACCTGTAATCGCCTGATTGGTATTATCATTAAAAAATTTATAGGCAAAACAATATCTATCTCCGATGGGTTTAAAATAATTCTCATAATTTGCCAGTGCTGCTGAGGCACCGTCAATAACCGACCGCTGCACATCCAAATCCTGGATATCATTGGAATAGGCACGTATCGGTATATTTTGACTCTGAGGAGCTCCATAGTAAGAAAATATTATTTCATCGGCCGAGCTGTCGTCAAATAAGGCATATATTTTGGTTTTAGCGGTATTATTCAACGGTATTGACCAATAATTTTAAATTGATATTTTTAAGATCTAAATTGGAATTATAGGCATGACCATTTTGAATTGTGTCTTTCAATAAATTTCTGCCATTTCCATCACAGACTGAAATCATTTTGCCTTCCATCAGGTCCTTATCTTTGAGGATTGAAATAATAATGATACCTTTATTCTCATCATCTTCACTTTGCATAATTTCAATTTTGTATGTTCCTTTGTGAGAAATAATTTCCTGAGGCCAGACAATTCCAGCTGAAGCTGCTGCTTTTTTCCAGGCTGTTTCCCAATGGAGAGGTTCTTTATGCGTTAGTCGATATATTTGGGCGGCGTTCATAGCTTCTGAAAAAGTAATTTCTTTTTTCATTTTATCTCCACATTTAATCCATGGTAGTATAAAAAACAACCACAGAGCACACCGAGTAAAAATTAATTATTTATTGATTTAAACTAATTTGTTCGGTTCTCTCCCTCAGTGTACTTACAAATTTTTAATATTAAATATCCGTGAGGGACCATCCCTTTTTTTCCATACATTTTTTTAGTTTCTGTTTACCACTTTTTGTAGAATTATAAATCATAAATTTCTCTTTATCGCTAAACTTACCCCATATTTTGAGGGCAATTTCTTCGGCATTTAAATGTTCTAAATACATTAATTCAATAACTGATTTTTGATCGGCAGATAAGGCGCTTTCAAGACATTCATTCATATCCCTGCCTAAATTTGATTCTTTTTCTCTTTCTTCCAGATAAACATCAACTTGATTTTCTTCATCAACTGATTCAAATGGCTCATCGGTATCCTGAACAGACTGGATATGATTTAACTCAATATTTCTATATTTCCGTATTTGTTTGATATCCATTTTCAAATGGTCAGCAATTTCGTTTTCAGTTGGTTGTCTTTCCAGTTTCTGGCTAAGTAAATCCATGGCATTTTTTATAATCTTTATTTGTTTTCTTGTTACATGGTGTATTTCATCGATATTTCTTTGATAAGATTTAAAAGCTAGATCAACATAATACCAAGCGTATCCATAAAAATTGTCATTTTGGGTCTTATCAAATTTAAGGGCTGCTTTGTATAAACCTTCATATCCGATAGATACTATTTCACTTTTCGATATATTTTTTATACCATTATTGAACAACTGACGTAATTTTTGACTGGCATAACGCTCCAGAATTTGAAGATGCTCATTGATAAGATCTTCAAAAAATTGATCCTCAGGTCCAGACCTTAATTTCATACTCAATATCCGGATTTTTTAATGTCTGTATAATTCTTATTGTACGATAATATGATTTTAGTAATATAAATTATTATTTTGCTACCCTGGATATTTCATCTCTCGCGACGACGCAGCGACGCAACGGTTTATTTTTAAATGAGTTGTGTTATTGTTTTTTAGTTGGATTAGATCTCTTTGTTAAAAATTAATAAATAATTATTTTAGTTTTAATCCGTGTTAATTCGTGTAATCCGTGGATAAATTCTTTTTTTGATTGCAGCCAACAACTGCGGTATGAATAGATCAGGTAAGATATCTTATTTTTCTTCAATAATTATCTTACATGATTCCTGAAAAAATTCCGCTGGAACTTCTCTGTTGGTTATCTTTACCCCCCTGGTTTTAAAAGAATATTCTTTTTCATTTCCATCAAATTTATAAAAGTTCGGGCCGTGGTTATTCACCTCTGATTGACCTAATGGTGAGGTTGAAGCAAAAACCGTTATTTTTTCTTCGCCAAAAGGACTCGATACGGTAAACTCGTAGGGATCTGAATCATCAGGTATGGTATATAGCTTATCCGATTTGAAAAAATTATCTTTGTGATGTTGATTGGGGAATATTTGTAAAATATTATTTTGCGCATCATGATAAATCACCCTTAAATAACAATCTTTATTCGGTAGAAGAAAAATTTTTACTTTTTCTTCCAGAATATATTTCTCCTTTTCTGTCCATATTTTAACAGACAAGGGTCCCTGTATGGTTTGATTTGTTTTTTGAGAAATATTTTCACCCTTAAAGATATATATGACTTCTGCTTTTATCCAAACGCAGTATCTGTTGTCTCCGGTAAAACCCAAATCTTTTTTCTCCAGAATTCTTAAGAAACCTTCTGATTCACTTTGAATGAGATCATATTCTAACATAAAATTCTCAACTTTTGAATACGATTTTATATGAATCATTGATTTTTCAAGTATATTTCTTTTAGCATTCGTATAGGCAAGTTCCCGGATTTTACTGACGTCCTGATGATATTGCTTATCAGCATAACCATATGATTCAGTAATGGTAGAATAATTAAATTCCTTTGGGACCTCCTGAGAAATGGCTGATTGAACGAATAAAACAAAAAATAACAGGGAGATATTGTATCTGCGGGTCATTCTTTGCTCCTAAGTTCTATCAATTCTTTTCCTAGTTTAAAGGAATTTAATCGTAAGCACGCCGCCCAAAATTTATCATAGGATGTTTTAATAAATTATCCGGGCATTTTGGAAGGTATCATTATAATAATAAAGGTATTAGCAAAAATCAATTTATAAATTAAAATTTCTGATTCAATTTTGTATTCTGTTTTCCGGACTTAGATATGGCTATCATCACATTCATTATCTAAGCGCACGCATTCCCTATTATAATTTGCGGGCCTGTCATGAACAGATATCTGAATTTCAGGCCGTAAAGCCACTAACATTTTGGGCCAGTTTAAAATAGGCAAAATTACGATTATGGGACGAAGACAACAGGTGTATGATTGGATTTAATTTACTGGAGAAACACACCTTTGATAAAATTTTGAATCCGAATCATTAAATCCTAAATAAATACAAAATTATAATGACCAATTTTTTAAACGAGTACGAACAAAGTGTTTTTCAACTTTCCTCGGTTTAATAACATTTTCTATTATTTTATTGCCCTATCGGATTGCTATTAACGACACCGGGACTTTGCTTTTAAATCCATAATGTGTTACACATTCGATATGTCCTTCCAGGGTTACGGCCGGCCCTTTTACTACATCAGGTAAGTGGAGAATAACATCCTGAATCGATTGTGGGGCCATATCAGATAATACAACTGGTTTTAACTTCATCCCTGACGCCGTGAGCGTCATACGAACCTGACGTAAAGTAAAGCGGCGCTTGTTCCTCACCTGAAGGATCACCTTTCCATCTTCAATAGTCATATTCTTTAGTATAATTTCGGCATCTGCCAGGACATCAATAATAGCTTCATCATAAATTTTATGTGTATTGTAGCCATCATCGAATATGCCAGGGTGTGAGGTCGAATTGCCTTTCATATACTGGAAACCTCCACACATGCCTTGCTCGATTCCCCATTCATACAGGCCATACATGGCTTCTACTCCTGTTGAATGTATGGCGCCGGCATAGGAATTGAATTCATTATACATGATCGGGATATTATTGTTACGGGCAATGTTAATGCTTCGCTGAATTACCGGCTGGCGATCTTTCGCCGACTGGCCAGCGCCAAAATAATAGTTAATTCCCATCACATCTTGTCCCTGGTAAAGATCCTGACCAAACAGGTTCGAGTAATGTACCGGCCGGTTATACGGGTCATGTGCTTTAAATACTGGCTTAAGGGTATTGAGAAAATCTTCTTTTTCTCCCTCTATCTCGTTGCATGAATTCCAAAGCAATACCCCGGCTGAGTGTTTGTATCTCTCGACCAGTAAATGACTCAGTGCACGTGCAGTGGCCATTGGCGGACCTGCCTGACGGGCAAAGATTTCCTCTGTAGATATACAACTGAATGGCCCCAAAACAGTGTAAAAAGAATTCAGTTCGTAAGCCAGGGCCATTTGCCAGAGGGGCGGATAGTCGCCACGCCAGGCATTGAATCCTAGTTCACGCATGATTCGCATCATCGAGGCACTATGTTCAGGGCTCCTTCCACTCAGACCATGAACGTTGACTCCTTTTATAAGAAAGGGTTCACCGTTTACAATCATATCCATGCCTTTGGTTTCTACCACCGTTGCTATTATACGCTCTGAATAGCTGTATTTACCCATATTCACGATCACATCGTAATACCCAAACCACGGTTCTGTGTTCACCTCGATTGATGGGGACCCTTTGGCAGAGCCAACCAGGCGGCCATCGGCAAAAACAAATACCTCTGCTTTTTTGGTACCGCAATCCACCCGGATGGGTGTATAAAATTTACCCCCCTCGTGCTTAACATGATTAGCTTTTGATACGGCGATTTTAACACCATCAGGTAAAGCGATCGTCATCTTTCTTTTTGCTTCGGTCAGGGTTTTACCGTTCTTAACTAATCGAATCTGAAAGTACAGTTCTCCTGCCCAGTTGGATTCCCACCTGAATTGGACCGACACCGCTTTACCAGGTATTACACTGAGAGGTTTATAATCCTGGTAAACCAGTTGACCGGATGCTGTATTTACACTAAACAGAACACCTGCCTTAAGGTTTTTTTTACCCACATTGGAAATAGTCACAGAATCGTTCCGTATGTTTCCCGCCACCCCATCATTTGAAGAGAGCTTGCTGATTTCCAGTGGGCTGGATGAAATGTAAAAGTCCCCGGCACAGAAACTTTGCCCGACACGTTCCGGTTGAGGGCCGGGAGCATTGCCAAGAATGAGTTTAGCCCCTGTTTCCGGATCAATAACGCTTATTAAAAGATAGTGATATTCATCGAGTACAGCCGGTTGTTCCGGACGTCCTTTGCCCATTGCCGGATCTTCAGGAGATATGGATAACTTCACATGCTGTAAATACGTATTCCCCGGTTTCCACTGACTGGTTGGTATATCGGGACCGGTTGTTGATCTGGCAACAACCCGGTGTCCAAGTGGGCTAACCACACGGACTTCGAAACGATAATCTTTATCCGATACACCTCCTACAATTTTCCAGGGTATGGTTACATTATAAGTTCTTCCCATGACCATACTCTGAGCGTTTATTTCGGGATTTCCAAAGGAGAGTAAATAGCGCATGCTATAGGCGTCTGTAAATCCACGCTCAGGGGGGGGACCAACACCACGGCGATCATTTTCGTCCCACGGAGCAATCGAAAGATTCATATCCGGATCCAGCTCGGTTAAGAATGCCTTCTTGTACCCCCCCAGTTCCCCCAAGGTTTCATCAACAAATCGAAAGGTCCTGTCAGAACCATCGATATCACCGCCATCGAAAAGAGCGATGGTATGATCCAAATGAGACTTCGCGGCATCATGAATCACCATAACCGCTTTATAGGCCTGCGAATTTTTTTCCCCTTTGGCCAGAACATCGCCTATAAGCTTTATAGTCTTACCACGTGCAGCAAATCTTTCGCGTATTCGTCGTACCGGTAAAACACTTACCATTCGCTCGGCAATCGTATGGCCATCCAGGTCCGACAATACTAATTGAAGAGGGCCTTCCATCGGTTCTTTGGGCAGGTGTATATTGATTTTTAATTCTTCTGTTTTTACCGTTTCTGTTGAAAGAGATATTCTGAATTCGTTGTATCCTGAAGGAATATTGAGGTTTACACTCGATTCAGCGATTGATTTCCCATTACTTAAAACGCTGATTTTCAGGTTCTGCTCTACAGCATCCAATCGATTCGTAAACAAGGTAAAAGCGATTTCTTTTGCCCGGGTAATATGCATGAGCGGTGCGTATAAAAAGGTGGAGGGAACCTTTATGGAGATGTCCCCGGTATCGGCCGCAAAATAGGCCAGATTTATATTTCCTGAATTTATTTTAAAGCCGAACCTCTCTCCACCGGATTTATACACTGCCTCAAGAGCCCATTCCTCAGGTTCGCCTTCATGAGCCGGCCATGTTTTTGCATATAGCATGTTTCCTTTGATCGTTACTTTCTGCCAGATCCAGTTTGTCCTGTTCCAGGGATCGGTGACGACACCAAATCCACATCGTTCTGCCAGATTTTCTTCTTTACCTGCGGCATTGAAGAACCGTAACTGGATGCCGCAATCATTATCCTGCTCAAGCCAGACATGGGGACGTTCTTCTTTAGTGTTATGGGCGATAGAGATATCGAGGTCGTATGCCGATTTTACCATAATAATCCCATCGGCGTCTTTATCACGCGGTTCATTCTCACGATAAAGAGCGACAAATGTTCCTTCGGACATTTTGTGTCCCTTTGCCATACCGAGTACAACGCCGCCTTCAATATGTAACACTCCCGGGCCATACCCCGGAGGACAGGATGGATCGGTAGTCGGATAAACCCTGGCATCGCCTCGCCAGTCAAGGATATTCCATTGCTCCACAGTATTACCACGATCTTCAAAAATCTGCCCAAAACAGGTGGTTATTGAAATCAGTAAAATCAGCATCAGAAGAAAAGATTTTTTACATTTGAGTGCCCCTTTCCAAACGGAAATGTAAGAGCCTTCAGAATTATTCTCAGGTGAGTAACAATTCTTCATATTCATTGCCTTATTTTTTTGATATAAATTTTTCGTATATATTATAACAAACCTGAATACTATACAAATTTTAGAATTACTGCCATCATGCGGGTTGAATGGACGATGATAATGATCGAATCGAATATTTTTTGGGGAATTAAAAATTTATGTGATATACTTTTGCTGCCATTAGCCGGGTGATTTAGTGGGATATACTGAGGGAAGACGATTCATTGGGATTAAATCATCCGTGATTTAGTAAGTTCCTAATTCATGGATGATGCATTTTTTAGTAAATAATCTTCTGCTTCTTTTGACCAAATCCCATTATTATTTTTTATTATATGGCCAAGCTCTTTAAATAGGGAATTAGTTTTTCCTTTTTCTTCAAAATCTTCCAGTGCCGTTAGCGGCAGAGAAATAGTTGTATAAATCAGCTTTTTCCCTCCTGGTATATTCGGAAGATTTAAAATGGTATCCGCGGCTGAATCCAACCCTCCGATATGTGTAACCATGATAGCCGGGTTAAGAATATTTTTGTCAATCAAATCAATGGTTTCTCTTAAATCATCACTAGTGCTACCGGCGGATCCAATAATATGGTGTCGGTTGTAATGGACGTCGTAAAAATTAATTTCAGCACTAAAATCAGTGTCCGTAGGACCGGCGAAAAAGTTTAAGCAACCACCAATGTTCAGAAGTCGGACGGCTTGACTAACCAGATCTTTTACCGGTGCGAAAATGAAGATATCATCAAAACCCTGATTACCCGTTTTAGCTAATATTTCCAAGAGGGGAACATTGTTTGTGTTAATGAATAATAAGTCGATCTGATCTTTTTTAATTATATCCGCAGGGAATAATTTTTCTGCCCGGTTAAGCCGATTTTGATCAATATCGGTCAGCATGATACGTTTGGGTTTTCTATTGCTATGTAGCAAAATATCGACAGCGGCAAGCCCCATGGGGCCGGCACCTCCTAAAATTGCCAGATTTCCATTTTCCTTTATTCCCATTTCATGAACATATTGATTACGTTCATAATGAAATTGTTCTTTAAAAGCACCAATAATGCAGGCAAACGGTTCCGCCAGTGACGCTTTGTAAAATGTATCGCCATAACAGGGGATAACACAATCCATTTCCATTACCTCTGCCGGGATAATAACTTTTGTCGCATGACCGCCGAGATAGGGAAAAGAGTACCCGGCAGCTTCCTGCTCCCTGTTTGGATAATTGATGGCCGGCTGAATCGTATATTTCATTCCTTTTTTAAATCTATCCCGATATTTATTTCCAACCGCCAGGATGGTACCACACATTTCATGGCCAATTATCACAGGATTTTGAGCAATATCTTCCGGAACTCTTTTATGATCTGTCCCCTGAATTATCGCTTTATATGTTGACATACATATACTATTCGTCGTAACATTTGCTAATATTTCATCCTGTTTAATTTCCGGCAATTCAAACGTTTCAAGTCTCAGATCATTTTTGCCATACAGCCTTAATGCTTTGGTTCTCATAAATTATCCTTACCATGATTTATTCCTACAGTAGTGCAGTACCTCAAACAAAAAACTAATTTGAAGAGTATAAGTAACATATAATCAATGATTTAATTCCCCCTTAGCAAAGGGGGTTAGGGGGTTGTTTATACATAACATAGACCGATTTTACATCCCCCTCAATCCCCCTTTTCCAAGGGGGAGGCAGAGCATTCAAACATTAAAAGCTGTACAAAAAGGTGATACTGCAACAACCCCTATTAAGGGGAAACTTTACTGTTGCTATCTGATAATTCTAAAATTCAGGTTAAATTCCCTGTCGATTCCGCCTTAGCATTTCGCCTGTGGTTTGATTTGTGGTTACCTGGTGCCCCAGAAGGGGATACAGACGTTCATGTATTGCATCGATAATCCATTCTTTTTGTGGAAAAAACATTTCTTCCATTTCCGCAGCTGGTGTAATCCAGTTTCTGGCGCCAACAATGACCGGCGGGCCATCGAGATAATCGAAAGCTAACTGGCATATTTGGCTAGCCACTGTATTCAGAAACGATCCCCGCTCCACAGCCTCCGAAATCAGTACAATTTTGCCGGTCTTTTTAACAGATCTGATAATTTTGTCATAATTGAGTGGGTTAATAAAACGTAAATCGATCACTTCAACAACCAAATGATAGTTATCTTCTAATATTTCTACTGCTTCCAGTGCCGTATACAAAGCCGCCCCAATGGTTACAATCGTAAGATCTTTTCCCGTACGACGCATGGCCGGTTCGCCTTCTTCAATTTCATAATAACCTTCAGGGACACCTTCCTTTACAAAGATCTCACCCATATCATATAATTTTTGGCTCTCAAAAAAAACGACAGGATCCGTTCCGCGCAAGGCCAGATTAAGCATACCTTTGGCATCATAGGGGGTTGCCGGGAACATCACTTTCAATCCCGGAATATGGGCGACAACAGAAGTCCAATCCTGTGAATGTTGAGCGCCGTATTTACTACCGGTAGAAACTCTCAATACCAGGGGCATTTTTAGCGTACCTGCTGACATCGATTGCCATTTTGACATCTGATTAAACACTTCATCGCCAGCCCTGCCCAGGAAATCACAATACATCAATTCGGCAACAACACGACCGCCGGAAATAGCATATCCAACCGCTGATCCGGCGATTGCCCCTTCAGATATAGGGGTATTGAACAAACGATGATAAGGTAAGGCTTCGGTTAATCCGCGGTAAACCGCAAAGGCGCCTCCCCAGTCTCTGTTTTCCTCCCCATAGGCAACCAGGGTGGGATCTATATATGCCCGGTGCAGCATTGCCTCAAACAAGGCATCACGATAAGCAAATATCTTCGCTTTAGACAGAGGTTTTCCCTGATCATCTAAAGCAAACCGGGCTTTATTGGCCAGAGATTTTACCCGCGGATTATCTTCTTTTTTGATTAATGTTTCCGGTTCCCTTTCATCGAATTTTTCCAAAGTACTGTTTGAAAACATTACGTCGCCAATATATTCTGATGTCATGGCAATTCTGGGAGATACTTCAGGTGAAATGGCCAAACGTAATGTATGTATTATTTTATTACTGACACTTTCCTTTATTGTCTCTAACTCAGACTTTGTCATTACTTTGTTTTCAACCAAATAGTGACTATAGGCATTAATCGCATCATTATTCTCCCAGAGTGTGACTTCTTCCTTTGTCCTGTAAGAAGAAGCATCGGAAGGTGAATGTCCGGAATAGCGATAACAAATGGTGTCCAAAAGCACCGGACCCTTGCCTTTTTCCAATACTTTTCTTTTTCTTTCGATGGCATCCGCAACCGCTAAGGGATTGTTACCGTCGACTCTTTCCGCATGCATAGATTCCTGATTGATACCCGCTCCGATCCGCGCAAGAACTCCAAAACCCATTGTTTCGCCAAAGGTTTGCCCGCCCATACCATAAAAATTATTAAAGAAGTTATATATGATTGGCGGAGCACCACCAATGCTCTTATCCCAGAGTGTGTTATACTGATCCATGGCAGCCAGCATCATCGCTTCCCAGGTTGGCCCGCAAGCCGATGCACCGTCACCGACATTTGATATGACAATGCCTGGTTTGCGGTTGATACGTTTAAAAAGGGCCGCACCGGTGGCAATATCCGATGATCCGCCAACAATCGCATTGTTCGGCATACTACCAAACGGAGAAAAAAACACATGCATCGACCCGCCAAGACCCTTATTAAAACCGGTTTCTTTTGCAAAAATTTCTGCCATCACACCATACAGTATAAAATCAAACGCCTGATCCTTAACGCTTTGATTTTGATGGGATTCTAACGCTTTTACGATCCTGCCATCCATGTAGGTTGTCATAATATTTTCAAGTGTATCATCATCTACTTTAGCGACGGCTGAAAAACATTTTGCTAAAACTTCCCCATGACTGCGATGCGAACCAAAGATAAAATCATCCCTATATAAAGACAATGATTGACCAACGGCTGCTGCTTCCTGCCCGATAGATAAGTGAGCCGGTCCTTTGTGATTATATTCTATCCCCTGATAAGCCCCTTGTGTTTTGATACGATCTAAACATGTTTCAAATTCTCTGATCAGTAACATATCGATTAATACCTGCTTCAGGGTATTTTTACCATATTTCTTTATTTCTTTTTCAAAATCCGGTTTATATTGATTTAGTCCGATTTCTTTTATTTTTAATAATCCTGTTTTTCTGATTTCAACAGGATCAATGACTATTGACTTTGGCATAATTCTACCTTTCAGAGTGTAAAAAAATAACCACGAAGCGCACGAAGTTTTTAATTATTAAAATAATTTTTATGTTAATTTCACTTTAGATAAAAGAATAATCAATATAAGATCTTCGTGACCCGGAGCCTGTCCTGAAGACCGAAAGGTCGAAGGATTTCCTCTGTGGCCTCTGTGGTTATATTTTATTATAACATTTCCCAGATGGTATCTTTAATTATTTCTGAAACTGTTGGATGTGGAAAAATGATCTCTTTAATGTCTTTAACCCTTAATTCAGATTCGATCATTGTAGCAGCACCATAAATAATCTCAGAATTAACACCGCCCACCATGGCCACACCCAATAAAACATTTGATTCAGCATCGACAATCACTTTGCAAATACCCTTTTCATTGCCATGCTCGGCCAGAAAACGACCATTGGCACGCATTTGCAATGAACTTACCTTAATTTTTCGTCCCTGGTTTTGTGCTTGTACTTCTGTTAAGCCAACACCGGAAAGTTCCGGATAGGTATAAACCACCCAGGGGATCGCCTGATAGCGCATATGATCATTATCCCCAAACATGACATTGATAGCAACCTCACCCATACGATAAGCAGAATGTGCCAAGAGCGATTTACCGGTTACATCACCCACAGCATATATCCCCGGCTGGTTGGTTTGCATTTTATCATTAACCTTTATCCCCTTCCGGTCAAAATCGATATTAGTTCCCTCCAACCCGATACCCAAAACATTGGGAGTTCTGCCGACCGCTAATAAAACCATATCAGCGGGAATACTCTCCCTATGTCCATCCTTAACATAATATACATTTTTATCATCAATCTTGTTAACAGCAGCATCCGTAATAATATGACAATTAATCATTGATTTCCGCAGAAGCGAAGAAATATCTTTATCAAATTCAGGCAAAATTTCAGGTAACAACTCGATTACCGTCACAGAGACACCCAGCATACTGAAATAGGAAGCAAATTCTAATCCTATGACTCCACCTCCAATAATGACTAATTTTGACGGTACTTGTTTAATATTCAATATTTCATCGCTGGTAAGCACGTGAGCCTTGTCAATGCCTGGAATCGGTAATTGTGCCGCTGATGACCCGGTAGCGATAATAATATTATCTGCTCTATAATTCTCCCCTGCCACTGAAACGGTATTTCTATCTATAATCTGAGCATAGCCGGTAATCACCGCCACATGGTGCCGTTTCATTTGGTAAGCAACACCTTTTGTCAGAATGGATACCGCCCTATTTTTCCATTCCATTGCCTTTTCTATATCATATTCTACCTTAGAAACGGTTACCCCAAATTGTTTGCTGTTTTGTGATGAATAGAATATCTTGGCTGAATTCAAAAGTGTTTTTGTAGGGATACATCCTCTGTTAAGACAAACACCGCCAAGGTTTTTGTCCCTATCAATGAGTAGTACTTTTTTTCCTTTTGCTCCTGCCCGTCCTGCTGCCATATATCCACCGGGACCAGCACCTATAATCACTACATCAAATTTCTGTTCAGACATTTATTACTCCGTGACTTTTGCAATTATAGCTAAAAACTTTGTTATGTTAGCAAAGTTTTTCCTAACTGAGAAATTATTTATCTCGCAGAGACGCAAAGAAAAAAATAATATATTTCTTCTTTTTCTTCGTGGGCTTCGTGGTTAATTCATTCTTTTGTTTGCAGCCTTGGGCTGCGCTATGAATAGATCAAATTATATATCAGCAATTCGTTCAATTTCCGAAATTGTTAAAGCCAGATCCTGCAAAAACCGGGCACCTGTAACCCCATCGATAACCTGGTGATTAATAGTAAGCGATAATGTTATATGCGGGATAAATTTTATATCATTATGAATTTCGACAGGCTTAAGGTTTATATTACCCACACCCAATATAGCGGTCTGTGGTAAATTGAGGACCGGAGAAAATGTCTCGATCCCAAAACTCCCCAAATTAGTCACCGTAAAGGTGCCCCCATTTAGCTCTTCCGGCTGAATTTTCTTTTCCAGACAGGCTGAGGATAGGCGTTTTGTCTCTTCAGATAGTTTCAAAAGATTGAAGTTTTGCGCATTTCTGATCACCGGAACCATTAATCCACGGGGTGTGTCTACCGCAAATCCTAAATGTAGTCCTTTGTAATAAACGATTGTATCATTTATCAATAAACTATTTAAAGCAGGATGTTCCGAAATCACTTTTGTAACCGCATAAAGTATCATATCGTTGATTGTCACCTGATTAAACAGTCTATATTTTTTACTGTTTTTATATTTTTCCCTTAGGGATAAAAGTGCTGTCGCCTCGGCAGTTCGGTTCAATGTTAGCTGGGCAGAATTCTGTATTGAATAAAGCATTCTTTCGGCAATCAGCTTTCTGATCCCTTTTAAGGGTACTTCGTTTGTTCTGTCTGCGGGAAAGACGGCACTTTTGTCCTGTTTGGCAGACATAACATCAGTTAACGTGATTCTGCCTCCCAGACCGGTTCCTTGTTCCGGGATAACATTACTTTTAGTCAACGCCTCCTTTGCAGCGGGCGTTAGTGGCTCCTGCTGCCCTGCTTTCTCCAAAATATCCCGTTCAATGATTCGTCCCTCCGGCCCGGTTCCATAAATATCTTCCGTACTCACTACTAATTTATCTGCCAGCTTTTTTGCCCGGGGTGAAATTCCGGATATGGAGTAAGGTATATTTTGTCGCGGAATTTCTGTTATTTTTTCCTCCGAAACCGGTATTTCATTTACTATTTCAATTTCCGGTTCCTGAGTCTCGATCTTTTTGGGCCTTAAATCATCATAATTCTCATTTGTTTCACCAATGACAGCAATATTGGTTAAAACAGGTATTTCATCACCTTCATCAAAAAAGACATCCAGCAAAATGCCATCAACCGGAGATTCTAGATCAAAAACAGCCTTATCCGTTTCTACTTCACAGATAATATCATTGGTAGTAACCCGATCACCCTTTTTCTTCTTCCATTCAATGAGGACACAACTTTCAACGGTATTCCCCTGCCTCGGCATTACAAGTGGTATCGCCATATATTACCCCAATTATAGCTTTAACTTTATAAATTTTATGAACTACAGAGATAATTATATATTAGTATATTTATCAACCTGAACATTTAATCTTATTGGATAGTCTAATTATTACAACCTGTCCCGTCAGGGACATAATATTTATAGCAAAAATAATCCTAATGAAAAGTTTAGTCCCGTCAGGGACGTAATATTTACTCTACATCATTTAATATGTTTTAGGTATTGGCTATGCTTTTTCTATTTCGTCCCTAGCGGGACTTTAGAATATTTGATTATATAATTGCTATAAATATTATATCCCTACGGGATAGTTGTAAGTGAAATATTCTTAATTAGGCTATAATCTATATTATCAATCCAATATTTCGACACTCTGCGTCCTCTGCGTTTAGTCATTTCAAAAAATTAGTGGAAAATTCATTAAACTCCGAACATATCAGTTCGAGACAATCACTTTTGTAGCCATCATCTTCTTCATTTTTCCATACTTCTCCGAGTATCGTTTTTATATTCTCTGTGCTCAGAGCCGAAAGATTAGCCGGATAGTCAATGCCGATATTTATTTTTTTATTAATAATGTAACAAAGTCCACCGATCACCGCCTGTGCTATCTTTTTAGTCACAATATTCCGTTTAAAAGCCTCCCGAATGGTGCCTAAAAAACGATCATTATATCCAATTTTTCTTATTGGATCCCGGCAAATACGTTTTACCTCATCCCGTAAATAGGGGTTTGTCATCCTTTTCAACAGATCTGAACCGTAAAATTCAAATCCCTCTTCCGTAAACAAAGGATCATTAAAATCATTATATTTTTTGAGCAGAAGAGCACCGCACTCATTCCGAAAAGCGATTTCACCATAATGATACAGAGAGGGATCATTCCTTATATCACTCATATAGTGATAGCCTTTCAGGTGAGCCAGAAAACCGAGCATCGCATGAACCGCATTATGTCCGAATAACTTCGCTTCCTCAAAAGGCAGGAGATCATCCTTTTCCTGAAACACAGTAATCCCTTTTTTAAAACCTTTAAGGCGCACTTTCGAAACAATGATATGATTAAATTCCTCTACTAATATTGCACTCTGTCCGCCGGGTACCTGTAAATCCAGCCCCAGGTCATTAATGGTGGCTGGATCTTGTATAACCCCGCCCATTTTTCCGATGACCGTATTAAGTATTTGAAATTGTTTTATTTTTTTTTCTTTGGTACAGGATATGATCTTATCCCATAAGATCTCTGCCGCATAATTATTGTTCTCTGCGGTATAAATAATCTGCGGTTTACTCGGATTTATATTACGGGCAAGTAGATGTGTAATTGAATTTTCTCCCCCATGATCATAATAAGCAATGCTCGGAATAGCGGTTGCTATTTCATCGGCCTCAGAAATGGCTGATTTGATGTTTTTTTGGTCGGCTGAATTCTGAGGGTTATAAATCTCAAAATCAGAGATCTGTGATTTAATAATTCCATTTTCAGTTGCTGTATTAATGCGTATTGTGCATCCGGCATCCTGTATCGCATCAACCAGTTTGTTATTAACTTCAAGGATAATATATCGTTCAAAGTTTCCGGATTTTATTGCCTCATACAACATTAATCCGGACTGAACAGCCCCAAGGCCAAAACCTAAAAATGTCTTTTTTCCTGTAATAAGAAGATCCTTTCTTTACTTAAATATATTTTCGTATGTCTGTTGCGACCATACCGGCATTTTCTGCTGCCTGGATTCCCAAATCACCATCTTCAAATACCTGACAATACCGGGGATCAATATTCAAACGTCTGGAAGCTTCCAAAAACATATCGGGCGCAGGCTTTGGCTTAAATTGATCGTCAGAAGTTAAGATGACTTTGAAAACCCCCTCTAAACCAATCGACTTGATAGAAATATTTACACTTTCCCGTATGCTCCCTGAACAAACTGCCATTGGTAAAATCTCTTTATATTTATTGACTACTTCCACAACAGGGGCAATTGCTTTAACATTTAACAATCTTACTTTTACCCGCCGTTCTCTTTCTTTTACAAATTCCTGTACATCAATATTATCATTATACGTGGTGTTATATTGATTCACCACTTCGTGTATAGGCATTCCCTTACGTTCATCCACAAAATCATGTGGATATACTCTACCCAGGGCTTCATACGTTTCCTGCCATGCTTTAAAATGCAAGGGCATGGAATCAACCAGCGTTCCGTCACAATCAAAGATAAGCGCTTTTATATTATCAGCTATTTTTATCATTGTTATTTTCCACGATTTTCTCCATCAATCTCTAGTTCCAAATAATAACTCTTTTTTTCACCGGGCGCGAGGAAAACCAGTGTTCCTCTCTCTCTTTCTACGGCTCGTCCTTCCACAAAACAGTTGGCTGGTTCCAACCCTAACACATAGGTGCCGGCTCCGGGCATTTTCCATTGAACCAGATTTGGTAATGTGTCTATATCCCAGGACAGGCGAACAGATATCAATGAAGGACTGCCCTGCTGGTGGGCCACCGGAAATTGAGAATTTGTAATTAAAACATTGGCCAATTTTCTGCCCTCTTTATCCAAAGAATCAATTTTAAAATCGGAATGATAATAAACATGTTCCTCAAAACCAATTTCCGGCGCTAGCCAGCGATCATATTTTTCAGCCGATATTCCCTTATCTCTGGCAATAATATTATTTGAAGGAATCGTTATTTCGCTGCCATCCATCATCAATGGAAAGCCAAAATTAAAATGATAGAGTAACATATGGGGAACAGCATGAAAACCAGTATTTTCCACGATATCATTTATAATAATTTTGTTTTCACCTATCCTGCTTTTAATTTCTCTTATCAGACGAAGATGTTCACCCATGATGCGGGATTCCTCTATAATTCCACGAATCCGTAATTCATATTCATCATCTATCCAGTTTCCTTCGGCAACTACCTGTCGTGCCGGCGTATGATGTACTCTCCCATGCAAACCCAATATTTCATGATCATCTTCGTTTGGAGAACCTACCTGACTAAGACCGCAGGTCATTAATAATCCCCCGGCAGCTGAGCGCAAAAATCCCAATCCGGCAGGCTCGAAATAGGCCGGATGAACTTCACCATTAATCGACTGCCAACTAATAGGTACGCCACAAAATTCAGTTGAAGATATATCGAGCCCATGAGAGGCATTAATATTATAAGTTAACCCCGCTGCCGTTCTGACTTGAATCATATCCACACCGGATTCAGGTCCTTCAGAATAACGATATTTCTGTAAACCGGCAATGCTTTCAATTTTCCCTACATAGGCTTCAATCTCACGCCTTGTCCACTTACGACCGTATAAGAACATTTTTCCTCTTCATAAATCATGGATTCAATTAATGACTAAAGAAATTAAAACAATTAAAAACATGGTTTATCATTATTTTTAAAAATTTATTATTTATAGTTTTCATCATAGGATACTAAAACGAATTTTTTTTTAGACAGGATAAGAGGATTCATACGGATAATATATATCCGAAATCAGATAACACATTTTTTAAAATATTATCAGTAGGGAAGGCATGTCCCAGATGTTGTCGAAATCCTTCTCCATATTTTTTATTGATATTATCGCCCCTTTTTGCAGAGAATTCTTTCATAGAACGAAGATATTCATCCATACCATGATGTTTAAGCAGCCAGTCTCGCTGACTCCGATGGCACAATAACATTTTCTCTTTAATATCTATCACAGTGCTTATGTCGATAATCGTGTCAGGTTTTATCTCACTGCCAAGAATGTCTTTTCCCTCCATTGGATCAAGATAATATAAATAGGGTATCTGATCATAAGCATCTATTCCCTCGGTTTTTATGTTAACCATCCCACAGGAAAAACAGGCTGTCTGGGCGATTTTACTGGTTATCTCATGATCGAGCATATAGTCTGACGGGCTGTGCGTAAAAACCAATTCCGGTTTAACTTTTCTAACCAGGGTAATGGCTTTAAGCAACGTCGGACGGTCATACAATATAAATACATCATCGTTTTCCAGGCAATGATAGGTACCGCCAAGAATTGCAACAGATGTCGCCGCTTCATTCCGACGAATATTGCTAATCTCTTCCCGGTTTAATTTTGCGGAGCCACAATCACCTGGTGTCATCGTTGCAATATGCACCTGCCACCCCTGCCTGTGTAACAGGGTCAAGGTTCCGGCACACAGAAACTCCGCATCATCAGGATGGGCAACAATAGCCAGCACTGTTTTATTCTCTTTTAATTCCATATTTTTCAATGATCTTTCTTAACTGTGATCTTTTTTTAGGGGAGACTTAATTGTCGCCATATGATAGATCTAAAATTCATGCATTAATCAGGCTAATTAACATTTATGTTAATTAAACATATCTGACAATTCTTATAATTGCAAGAAAAATTATGGCTTCTTAATCTATGCAAAGTGTCATAATAAATACTAAATCAATATTCCCATGCATCACCTATACTGGACAGGGGAAGCGCAGAAATATTGTTACTCAATTTATACTTTTCGTTACCGGGATATACAATCCATAAATGTACAAGATCGAGGTCGGTCAGGGCCGAGCGCATTGATTTTGTAATCACCGGGGCATCCAAATATTTAAATTCTATCGCCCAGTTTTTGCCACCACTCTGCCAGAATAAATCAACTTCAGCACCGCTATGCGTACCCCAAAAATAATAATCCTGATCATTTCTACCGATGGCCTGGCAGGCACTTTCAAGCGCAAAACCTTCCCAGGAGGCACCCAGTTTTGGATGTGCAAATAACTGTTCAAGTTTATCTACGGTCATCAAGGCGTGAAAAATTCCGGAATCCCGCAAATAAATCTTCGGTCGCTTTACCAATCTTTTTTTGACATTTACTTGCCAGGGACGCAAAAGACGGATCATATAAGTACCTTCGAGAATTTCCAGATAATGCCTGATCGTCATATCCGAGACCCCAAAGGAACGTCCTAATTCAGCATTATTCAGAATCTGGGCGTGATAATGGCTGAGCATGGTCCAGAAACGACGCATGGTTGCCGACGGAATATTGATACCCAATTGCGGGATATCTCTTTCAAGATAGGTAGTAATATAATTATCACACCACAAGCGGGCAGATTCCGCTGTATCTGCCAGATATGCGGGAGGAAGCGTTCCATGAAACCACAAACGTTGAATATTTATATTTCCCACGTCATAGATGCGAAAACCGCCCAGACGATAGTAGGCAATTCGCCCGGCAAGAGACTCATTACTTTGCCTGATAAAATTTCTTGAAGCACTGCCAAGTATCAGATACTTTTGTTTTTTGTTGTTATCTACCAGATATCGTAGAATGGGAAAAAGTCCCGGTGCTTTTTGGATTTCATCAATGATGATCAATCCTTTCAGATTTTGTAAGGAGAGCTTGGGATTATCGAGTTTAGCCAGATCAATAGGATTTTCCAGATCAAAATAATGGTCACCATCAAACGTTTTTGCCAGAGTCGTTTTCCCACATTGACGGGCGCCTAAAATAGCCGTAACAGGAAATAAACCGAGTAAGCGTTTTATATTTTGAAAATCTTTTTTTCGTGGAATCATATTTTTCTTTTACCCGGATTAAATATAATTCGTTTTCATTGAAATATCAAATCACATCTATGATATTTCAATGAAATATAATTTGTATGTATACATTATAAGTGGGGATTTGATTTGGCATTTGCTAAATCATGGATGATTTAGTCCTGAGGTGTCATCCCCGTAAGACGGAGTCTCCGACGCGGAGGATGACATCTTTTATCGGGAACATTTAACATTGGACATTGGGATTTTGGAATTATTTGTGATTTGGAATTTATTTGATTTCACGCCAGTAGGCGGATCAGCCTTTTGGCTGATTTGTAATTTGTTATTTGTTTTTTTAAAACTTTGTTAAAATTACAAAGTTTTTGGCTACAATAGCTAGGCCTCTATCTAATTTATTTTTGTTTTTTCTTCCCCGGCGGTTACTAATTTCATAACTTTACTATCAATCAGAATAAAGTCTATGATGAGTGCAGCACCAGGACTGGACAAACAAAATTTCACGACAAAGTTATTGAAAAACTGGTGAAGGTGGGAACTGATTTCACCGGCCAAATCATATAAATCCAATGGAAGATAGCGATGATAGGTAAAATCGTATCACATTATAAAATATTAGAAGAATTAGGCCGTGGCGGGATGGGCAAAGTTTACCTGGCCGAAGACCTCCAACTTAAACGTAAGGTAGCCTTAAAATTCCTGCCTCATGAATTGATACGTGACGACAAAACCCGCACCCGCTTTGTCTATGAGGCACAAGCCGCCTCCTCCCTCGATCATCCCAATATTGGAACCATTTTTGAAATCAATGAGAGCGATGAAAATCCCTTTATCGCCATGGCATACTATAACGGCGGCACGCTGTCTGAAATGATAAAGCAAAAGGATTTGAGCATTGAACAAGCCATCAAAATTGCCATCTGTATCGCTCAGGGTTTGCAGAAAGCCCATCATAAAAATATTGTGCACCGCGATATCAAACCGGCCAATATTCTGTTCAGTGAGGATAGGGAAGTAAAAATCATCGATTTCGGTCTGGCAAAGTTCCTCGGCCAAAGTGTCTTATCACGTACAGGAACTACAGTGGGTACCATTGCCTACATGTCGCCCGAGCAGACAATGGGAAAGAAAATTGACCATCACACCGATATATGGGCTTTGGGGGTCATTTTATATGAAATGCTGGCCGGGGAAAATCCTTTTAAGGGAGACTATGAGCAGGCCGTGATGTATACCATCGTCAACGAAGATCCGGAGTTCATCAGTAAAATTCGTCCCGATGTCCCGCTTGCCGTGGAAAAAATTATTAACAGGGCGCTTAGTAAAAACCCGGAAAAGCGCTTCCAGTCCATGCAGGAAATGTCGGAAGCACTGGAACAGTCGATCACGGATATCCATTCGGGTCAATCGAAGACCGCTTCAGTCTTCAGACTGGGACGACATCAACGAAAAATTGTCTTCCGCTCGTTACCGGTGGTCGTCGTATTAGCGGTGATTTTCGCTTACTTTACTCTCTTCAAAGATCTATTTGCCTCGCCAGTATCAATCGCGCTTTTACCGCTGGAAAATATCAGCCGCGATGCCGAGCAGGAATGGTTCACCGAAGGGATGACCGATGCCTTAATCACCGATCTGGCCCGCATTAACAATTTGCGCATTATATCCAGGTCTTCGGCAATGAAATACAAGGGCAGCGAAAAATCATCGGCTGAAATCGCCGCTGAACTGGGGGTATCCTATATTGTCGAAGGATCAGTAGTCAGAACAGAGGATTTGGTCAAAATCAGCATCCGCCTGCTTGAGGCTGCCAACGACAAGTACAGGTGGGCTCAGAAATACGAACGTGATTTTAAAGATATATTGTCGCTGCAGGGTGAGGTGGCGCGGGCGATTGCCAGCCAGATCGAGGCTAACCTGACACCGAATGAAGAGACCTATCTCAGCCAAAAACCCGCGGTCAACCCGGAAGCATACGAAGCCTATCTCAAGGGTAATTTCTATTTGTATAAACTTACCCGCCGTGATATCGAAACCGCGCTACAGTATTTCGAATTAGCGGCAAAGATAGATTCCGGTTATGCTCTGGCTTATACGGGTATTGCCCTGGCCAATTGTGTGCCGGCTCAGATGGGGTATCTTTCGAGGGAGGAGTCCTATGCCAATGCCCAACCGGCGCTGGGAAAAGCACTGGAATTAGATGACTCCTTACCCGAAGTGCAGTACATGAAGGGTGTTATTGCTGCCTGGTATGAGTGGAACTGGGATCTTGCTACCTCTTCCTTAGAAAAAGCGATCCATCTAAATCCCAACATGGCCGAAGCAAGGGCTTATTATTCTCATGTACTGTTTACCCTCAACCGCCGGGATGAAGCATTGCCACAGATAAAACGCGCTCTGGAACTGGATCCGTTTAATCCACTTTACCGTTGGCTCTATGCTATGGATTTAAATTATTTGCACCGGTATGATGAGGCGGTCAGGGAGTTACAACAAACCCTTGCAAATTCACCCGAGAATCCGGGGGCGCTGTCTACCTTACGTACCACATATCACATGAAAGAAATGTACAAAGAAGCCATTGATATATGGCGCCGTTCCTTTATAGCTGATAACGATCAGCAATCCCTGGCCGCCCTGGACAGCGGATATGAGGAAGGGGGTTATCATCTGGCCCTGCGCCGGGTCGCCGAATCAAAAATCCGCCAATCCAAATCAAAATTTATCACCCCCTGGCAAGTTGCTACTTTATATACCCGGGCCGGTATACCCGACGAAGCCCTGAGCTGGTTTGAAAAAGCATTGGAAGCGCATGACCCCAACATGCCTTATCTAAATATTGATCCGATATTCGATAATATGCGGGAGGATCCGCGGTTCAAAGTTTTGATTAGCAAAGTGGGATTATGAAATATAAGTATTTTGTCTTGTACTATAAAAATTGACAAAAACAGAGCATCATTTCCCAAAAAATTTATTTTTCTATGCTTTCAAATTCGAGGATTTCTTCTTTTGCCGGCACAATTTTAAATTTAATTCTGCCTAATATCTGGTCGTCATCGGTAATAATATCTACACACCATTGCCCCATCTCAATATTTTTTTTAAAGGTATATCCCCGATAACCGCCATCCCGGCCACCGGTTAGGCGATATACCGTCCGATCCGTAACCACCCATTCACCTTTGGCCTCCGAATAATATTGCCATTCATGGGCAATCTTTTTTGTCAGATGCGTCGGCGCAAAGACGGATGTAAAACAAAAAACTGAGTCATTTTCCTGATAATGAAATTCTGAATCATCATTTTTAAAAAATTGGTACCAGGCAGGTTTTTCATAGGTGAGTATATACATGTTTTCTGTATTGTTTTTGCTGATATGATGATAAATGCCGGTGTATTTCATGGCCAGAGGAACCGGAGGGATCAGATTCATCAGATAAAACAACATCATGAGGGTGAAAAGGCCGCCAATTAACCCCAAATGTTTCTGATAGTGTTTTTTTGAAGAAATCAGGTTTTTTCGGTACAAATAAGAAAGGATAAAAAAGGGTGGCATCAGTCCGGCAAGGCTGCCGGCGATAAAGGTGAACGTATTCATATAACCGGTAACCACGGGAATGAAGAAAATAAAAAACGAGAAAGCAGCAAGAAAGTAGAGACTGATTAGCAGATAGGTATTGGTCAGCTTATTTTTCAAAAATTCGTTGGCGACCAGGAGTAATATTAAAAGTCCCAGGAAAATGGCGGTTTTAGTGAAGGAAGCACTTTTAAAATAGAATACAACATAGGCACTGAACAAACCGCCCAGGAAAAATTGAATACCGGTGGGATACCAGTGACTGTATTTAATCAACATCGGTTTTTTTAAGCGGTTATGCTCACTGTTCAAGGTAAGAATGATTAGAAAACCCAATAGAATAAGGTACAGACTTATAATCAAATTGTCTGAGACCTGATCGATACGGGTAATTGTTACACTATCCCAGGTGAATCCGGCAAAAAAGGAGAGGACAGGGATAAAACGCTGGTGCTTTTGGACAAAAGCACGCGATTCAAGAATTCGATCTTTAAAATTGTTCAATCTACTTTTGACCCCGATTCTACTTTATTCCTTCTAAAACAGACCCGAATCCAGAATATTATATAAACCGACTGCTGTTATATTGTGATCGAGTGGAAAAGATTCTGTTCCCGGGTGTATAATCCATAGATGACTTAAATTGAGTTCAATTAATGCGGATTTCATCGAAGGGGTAATTTTCGGTGTTTCACTATATTTAAATTCAATACCCCAAAATTTCCCCTTTCTCCGGAAAAGTAAATCCAATTCAGCGCCGGTATGAACCCCCCAGAAGAAAATATCACGCTCATGCAAATTTAGATAAATTGCTATCTGCTCCAGGGCAAATCCTTCCCAGGAAGCACCGATTCTGGGGTGAAGAGACAACTGCTCTTTATTTTCGACAGCCAGGAAAGAATGAAAAAGTCCACTATCTCTAAAATATATTTTTGGTCTTTTGATCAATCGTTTTTTTGTATTATAGTACCACGGTTGAAGCTGCCGGATTAAATATGTCCCGCTTAAAATATCCAGGTATCTTTTTACAGTTTTATCGGAGAAATTTAGACTTCTGCCGATTTCAACGGCATTAAAAATCTGGCCATGATAATGAGCAAGCATTCCCCAGAACCGACGTAATGTCATCGCTGGAATTTGAATTCCTAAATTGGGTATGTCTCTTTCCAAAAAAGTTTGGATAAAATCCTCCCGCCATCTCGCGGCAATGTTATCATTTTTTGCCAAAAACGCGCGGGGAAAATTGCCACGAATCCATAATTCATTGTATTTTTCCGACGAAATATCGTGTAAAGCAAATCCACTCAACTCCAGGAAACTGATTCTACCCGCTAATGATTCGGAACTTTGTGTAACCAGATTCCGGGATGCACTCCCAAGTATCAAGAATTTTTTATTGGGAAATTTATCGACTAAAACCCTGAGTATAGGAAAAAGTTTAGGATTCCGCTGTATTTCATCGATGATAATTAATCCCTCCAGCGGCTCTAATGACAACAAAGGATTCTCCAGACGGGAAAGATCCCTGGGATTTTCACAATCGAAAAAATGAATAGTAGTATAGATATCTAACCCAGCAAATTGTTTTGCCAGGGTCGTTTTACCGCATTGCCGGGGGCCTAGAATCGCGACGATTGGATTGGTCTCCAGGCGAATTTTTAATATTTGTAGTTCTATATGTCTGATAATTTCCATGGAAGAATATACCATGAAATATCGGATAGTTCAACCGAAATATCATGGTATTAAATTGCACCAGGGAAATTTCAGGTGGGGACGAAATTCACTTGTCGAGTTTATTATAAATTTGTATTATTCAGGTCGTAAGCGGGCAAACCCATCAGTCCATACATCGTCTTGTCGGATATCAGGCAATTCGCTCTTTATCGAATGGAGTATTGAAAATGAACACTATACCCGGATTAAAAACATTAGTTACCCTGTCCCTGGCAGGCTTGATTTTCGTGTTGATGGCATGCTCGCCTGAAGAAAAACCGCCGGAGGAATATGTGAATCCGAACATAGGCGGCATCGGTCATTTGCTGGTAGCCACTTCTCCGGATGTAACCTTGCCCGGCAGCATGGTAAAAATAGCGCCGTACACCACGCCGGGCATTACCGACAAATACCTGGCTGACAAGATTTACGGCTTTCCGTTGCACAAATCCTCGCACCGAAGATACGTTGTCACCGCGCTGCTCATGGCTTCCTGCGGTGAATTGACGGTTCAGCCGGTTGGAAATGCCTCAGATTTTGATCACGATTTTGAGATCTCTACGCCGTACTATTATAAAATCACCCTGGAGAAACATGATATCAAAGTAGAGGGCACGGTCACGGACCATTGTTCGATATACCGGCTCACATACCCCAAATCAGAAAAATCGCACATCCTGTTGAGCCTGTCAGATGACGCGCACCTGGAAACCAAAGATGATTATATCGTCGAAGGGTACGAGCCTGCCAGGAACGGCCGGGCCTATTTCCACACCGAATTTAGCAAACCGTTCCAGTCCTTTGGAACCTGGAATCGCGACCAGATCGTCCCCGGCTCCGGACAACAAAGCGGAGACACCATCGGCGCCTTTGCCTCTTATAGTACCAGAGACCGGGAACAGATTCTGGTTAAAACCGGCATCGCCAATACAGACATGGATCAGGCCATCGCCGATCTGGAGCAGGAAATCCCGGATTGGAATTTTGACGCTATAGTAGCGAAAGCGAAGTCAGCCTGGCACCAGTCCCTCAATACCATACAGGTACAAGGCGGATCAGACGAACAACGGATCAAATTTTATACGGCCTTGTACCGCGTAGGAGGAGGAGAGCGCTTGTTGCAGCGCATGCGACTGAGCAGCAAAGACCTGCTCAAACAAGCCCGCGCTTATGCGGATAAAACCAGAGAAGAGCTGGTGCCATCTGTGCATCGCCAGGGCGTCATGTTCCAGCATCGCAATATCAGTCTTATCACCGATATGTACCTGCGCGGTATCCGCGGGTTCGATGTGGAAAAAGCCTATGCCAATATGAAAACCGAATTTATGGAAACAACCAAAATTCCGTGGCGCAAAGGTCCCCTCACCGAACTGGATCGATTTTATCTGCAAAACGGCTTTATCCCGGCCTTGCCTCCTGATACCAAAGAATGGGTGCCGGAAGTCGACGGTTTTGAAAAACGACAATGTGTAACCATTACGCTTCAGGCGGCCTATGAAAGCTGGTGCCTGGCGCAACTGGCCAAAGCTCTGGGCAAGGATGCGGATGAGGCCTTTTTTATCGGGCATGCGCTGGATTATCAGCATGTGTTCAATCCAAAGACGGGATTCATGGCGCCGAAAACAGCCAATGCTAAATGGGTAGAACCTTTTGATCCCATCTGGTCCGGCGGATTCGGCGGTAGAGATTATTTTTCGGAGATGAACAGTTGGACTTACACCTGGTATGTTCCGCATGATATTGAGGGTCTGATTCGGTTGATGGGCGGAAGAGGCAAGTTTGTTGAAAAACTGGACGCGGTATTTGTCGAGCAATACGGCAAGCCGGATGCCAAAGGCCGTTTTCTTGGTCAGTTTCCGGACGAGACCGGCTTGATCGGTCAATATGCCCACGGCAATGAATTTTCCCGGCATATCCCATACCTGTACAATTACGCCGGAGCGCCCTGGAAAACGCAAAAACGCGTCCGGGAAATTATGGATATATGTTATGGTGTCGGACCTCTGGGAATTTGTGGCGACGAGGACAGCGGCCTGATGTCGCTCTGGTATGTCTATGCGGCCATGGGTATACAACCGGCATCCATCTTATGTCCCAATTATCCGGTGTGGCTCATCTCCAGTCCGGTGTTTAAAAAATCAACCCTTACACTGAACAATGGCAAGACGTTTATCATAGAAGCGCAACAGGCCTCTCCCCGGAACAAATATATCCAGTCCGCGGTTCTCAACGGCACGCCCTGCAACAAACCATGGTTCGAACATGCCGAATTAGAGCAAGGAGGAACCCTGGTACTGACCCTGGGTCCGGAACCTAACAAGCGTTGGGGCAGCGTGACGGAAAAGGCGCCGCCTTCAATGTCGCAGTGAAACCGAGGAGATACCTTATAAATTTTAAATAGGAATTGAAAAACAAGCAGAAATTATGTACACTTTGGATATTACTGAGACTCTCATCTTCCTACCGTAAATATAGATTAAAAAAGATAGAATATTAACCTTAAAAGAAGGTGGTATAGCATGGACGGGTTAAAAAATTTTATCCCCTTTATATTTATAACCGTTATCATGATCTTTCCACCCGATGCCCATGCGCAATGGGTAAAATCCACCGATGGCCTTTATGGAGGTGAGATCAAGGATCTTGAATTAAATTCGCTTGGGCATATTTTTGCTGCTTCTTATGGAGGAGTATTCAAAAGCACCGATTCAGGAGTTTCCTGGACATTACTCAGTGATGAACTGACTAATGTTGATGCAATAGCTGTCAGTGGATCAAAGATATTCGCAGGAACCTTTCTAAATGGTGTTTACCGTTCTACAAATAATGGTCAGACCTGGACCCGGGTTGATAGTGGACCCCTAGCCTATAAGCAAACAAATGAAATTGCCATTGACGGTTTAAATATTTTTGTTGCTACCCGTTATGCTGTCTATTTTTCAAATGATGATGGTGTAACCTGGTCCGATATGAGTGATAGCCTGGCAGGTAAATGGTTCAATACGATTGCTGTGCACAATTCTAATGTATATGTAGGTACTGATGATGGTATTTTTGTATCAGCGGACAGTGGCGCCAGCTGGACCCCATTAAGAAACGGGCTGACAACTAAAAAGGGTTATAGTTTCGCTTTCAGTGGGTCAAATATTTTTGCCGGTACAGATGCCGGCGTGTTTTTGTCAGAGGATGACGGCACCAGCTGGACACCGGTTAATAACGGGTTGCCGGCTACGTCTGTATACACTCTTACGGTCAGCGGATCAATTATATTTGCCGGAACCTATGGCGGTGTTTATATCACGA
>CAZBBC010000039.1:1289-4823 GCA_964489835.1 uncultured Calditrichota bacterium | reverse complement strand
AATGGTGCCAACTGGGAACCGCGAATTACAGGATTGACAGAGATTAGTATAAATTCGCTTCTTGTCAGCGGACCTAATACCTTTGCCGGTACACGCGCTGGAATTTTTGTTTCAAACAATAACGGTGAAAATTGGCAAGAACGGAATAACGGTTTAACAGCAACATATGTAACCTCAATTGCCGTCAGCGGATTAAATACTTTTGCCGGCACATACGGAAATGGTGTTTTTTTCTCCAGTGACAAAGGTCTGAGTTGGTCAGGAAGTACCTCCGGTTTAACAAGTCTGTATGTTCAGGCTCTTGCTGCAGATGGATCCAATCTTTTTGCAGGAACATCAAATGGTGTATTTTTATCTACAGATAATGGTAGTACTTGGAGCAAGAGAAATACAGGTATAACAAATAGTACTATCCGGGCACTTGCCTTCCGGGATTCAAAAATCTTTGCCGGTACACAGGGTGGGGGCGTTTTTATCTCCGAAGACAATGGTTTGAGCTGGACAGCCATTAATAACGACCTGACAAGTCTTACCGTTTCTTCGCTTGCTGTAAGCGGTGGCAATATATTTGCAGGTACCTCATCTGGTGGCGTTTTTTTATCTATTGACGATGGCCAAAACTGGTCACCGATTAATAATGGGCTTGAGGAACTGGATATTCGCGCTCTCGCTGTAAATGCTCCTCGTCTATTTGCGGCTACGATGTTAAGTGCTTTTGTATCCGATAATAACGGTAGTAGTTGGAGTAAGATCACCGCCTTAGGCGGAGGAACGGTTTCTTCGGTTGCAGTTATCGGTTCAAATCTGTTCGCATGTCCGTCGTATAGTGGTGTACGAATATCGCAGGATAACGGGGATACATGGAATACGATTAACGACGGTCTTCCCTCACGCCCGCCAGTCATAGCATTTGCCTCTGATGCATCAAGATTATTTATCGGTACAGGGTACATCGGTGTGTTTTACAGATCTCTTTCCGACCTGGCACCGCCGAATGCTCCTACAAATTTGACCGCAAATGCCGTATCCACCAGTCAGATCAACCTGAGTTGGACCGCCAGTACATCGCCCACTGTGTCGATGGTCAGAATCTTTCGCAAATCAGACGGTAGCTTTACTGCCATCGATTCGGTAGATGCCACCTTGACAACCTATGCCGATAGCGATTTGCAGCCGGCAACAACATACACCTATTATGTCGAAGCGGTTAATATATTTGGCGCTTCACTGCCATCCAATCAGGATAGTGCAACCACCTTCATCGAACCACCAAGCCCACCAATAAATTTAAAAGCCACTACCATTTCTGTTACGCAAATCGACTTAAACTGGACAGCCAGTGCGACGGGTGATCCGTCGTTATATCGTATATTTCGTTCAGAAGGAGGCGGCTTTTCCAAAATCGATTCGGTTGCCGGTTCCATCACCGCCTATTCTGATCAAACTGTAACCATCGGTCATGACTACACCTATTATGTCGATGCCAAAAACCTGGGTGGATATTCTGCTCCATCGAACCAGGACAGCGCCTCGACAGTTGTTGATCCACCCAGTGCACCAACCGGTTTAAAGGCGACGGCCATTTCAATAACACAAATCGATTTAAGCTGGACGGCCAGTGTGACCGGTAGCCCGTCGTTGTATCGGATATTTCGTTCAGAAGGAGGCGGCTTTTCCAAAATCGATTCGGTTGCCGGTTCCATCACCGCCTATTCTGATCAAACTGTAACCATCGGTCATGACTACACCTATTATGTCGATGCCAAAAACCTGGGTGGATATTCTGCTCCATCGAACCAGGACAGCGCCTCGACAGTTGTTGATCCACCCAGTGCACCAACCGGTTTAAAGGCGACGGCCATTTCAATAACACAAATCGATTTAAGCTGGACGGCCAGCGTAGCCGGTAGTCCGTCGCTGTATCGAATATCACGATCAGCAGGAACAAGTTTTGCTTTAATAGATTCTGTAGCAAATTCTATCACTACCTATTCGGATACAAGTGTCGATTTAGGCGTCGAATACACCTATTTCATCGATGCCAAAAATCTGGGTGGGTATTCTTTACCATCAAATCAGGCAAAAGCCACCACCAATGATCCGGAACCGCCGGTCGTTTCATCGGTAACATCGCTTCCATCCATTGCTGTATTTGGTAATGACCTGACTATGAATGCAGTTGTAACGGATAACTATGCGGTTTCCTCAGTTATACTGGAATATCGAAGCGGTACGGAAACTTCATTCAGCAGTAAAAATATGAATTTAAGCGCTGGCCAATATAGTGCCACGATACCCGGTACCAAAATTACACCCACCGGTCTGATTTACCGGGTCATCGCTACTGATACTCAGGAAAATCGTGATACTCTGGCTGCTATCACCAGAATTTCCTTCCCGGAAGCACAATCCTCTACAGCGACACTTCAGGGAAATTCATATCAGTCCGGCTTTCCGGAAAATGTGTGGAGAATGATTTCTATTCCGCTGAGTCTGGATAATAAAAGTGTCCAGACAGTACTTAGTGATTTTGGTCCTTCGGGCGATAAATCCTGGAAACTTTTTAAAGGTTCAGATAATGATGTGAGCACTTCAGCCACATTTGATATCGGCGTCGCATTTTGGCTCAAACAAATTTTAGGCGAGGGTGCAAAAGAAATAAAACCGGGTTCCGGAACCAGCGCCTCATTGGAACAGGCCAGGATTACGCTGCTTCCGGGGTGGAATCAGATCGGTAATCCATTTACGTTTGCCATTGACTGGGAGAAAGATACCAATGCCAGTAATAATCAGTATATAAAAGGTCCTATAAAGTGGGATGGGTCCAAATATATTGGGACAGGACAGGCAGCGGGGGATGAGACACCCTTTACAGAGTTGTTACCCTGGGACGGTTATTGGGTATATAATTCCTCGAATTCGAGCCAGGTGCTGACGGTTAATCCAACCGGTTCTTCCGGTCAAGATAAGCTAAAGAAAGAACCACCGGATCATGATCAACCGGCCCGTGACAAAACAGATCTGCGCGTGCAGTTCTCGGTTCAAGCCAATAAATACAGCGATATATACAATTATATCGGTGCGGCAGTGGACGCATCAGATTTTGCAGACTATTATGATTTGCCGGAACTACCGGTTATCGGTAATTATGTCAGTCTCTCTTTTGACCATGCGTATGAAGATGGCAGTGTAAAGCCTTTTACCATCGATTATAAGGCTTGTTCAGAAGAAGGCTATCAATGGATGATGGCAGTCAAAACGAATATCAATGACGAGTTAAATATTTTAAAATGGACAACCACAAGCCTGCCGGGAAAAGACCACCTGGCCATACTTGATATCTCAAACAATAAAATCGTTGATATAAACAGTGGTCACTATACTTTCACTAACAAATATGAGCAGCATCCGGTTTCATTTAAGATCTTTGCCGGTTCTGATGAATATGTCAGAGAGGCCGTTGAGGAAGAGCGGAGTAAATTACCGGATAAATATGACCTGGTACAGAATTATCCCAATCCCTTTAATCCGGTT
>CAZBBC010000039.1:0-1279 GCA_964489835.1 uncultured Calditrichota bacterium | reverse complement strand
CAACCATCCGTTTCAAACTGCTGCGTATGAGCGAGGTTTCGCTGCTGATATACAATGTCCTGGGTGAAAAGATGGCAACGCTATTGCAGGATCATGTCTATGATACAGGTACACATGAAATCCATTGGGATGGGACGGATCAGAATGGTCATCCGGTATCGTCAGGTCTGTACATCTATATGATCCGCGCCGATCAGTTTAAAGCAAGCAAAAAAATGATATTAATAAAATAGATGATGGAGATCTCACGATGAAAAAAGTCATCGGCATATTAATGATCGTAATGCTAGCTTGCTCATTGTTAGCGCAACAGAAAAAAGAGACACTGGCCATTCTTGATTTCAATGTTGTCTCCGGCATCAGTCCCAGGGAATCGGTTACCCTGACCAATATATTCAGAAGTGAGATGTATAAGACCGGCCGCTTTGATGTTCTGGAGCGCAATGATATGGAATCAATCCTGAAGGAGCAGGCATTTACATTAACCGGCGCCTGCAATTCTGCAGAATGTGCCGTGGAAATCGGCCAGTTATTATCGGCAGAGAAGATGGTGATCGGTGATTTTGGGAAAGTTGGCGAAACATTTGCCATAACGATTCGCATGGTTAATGTATCTACCGGCAAAATGGAAATGGTTCTGGGTGAACGCTTTAAAGGTGATCCGGAAACTTTTCTGGACATCATCAAGGTAATGGCCCAAAAGCTGTCCGGGACATACGATGAGGGAACTAGTGTCTGGTGGTATGTGGGCGGTGCAGCGCTTGTTGGCGGTATTGCCGCTGTTGTATTACTCAGCGGAAATGATTCCCCCGGTACCACCGAACATACGATCGGTTCTCCGCCCGGAGACCCGGATATTCCATGATTGCGCAAGTTCCCATAGAATGACATCCCCCGGAATCCCGCCGCAAGCCGTGCGATAGACACACTGGTGAATTCTTAAGGGTTAAAGAGCCGGATCCCGTCAGAGGTTGAAAATGCGCCTACTGGCGTGCCGGGTAGGCAGGCGAAATAAATTCTAATTATCAAAATTCAAAATGAGAATCAATTGGTGTCATATTTATCTTGCACTAAAAATAATAAATCATTATCATCAAAAAAATAATACAATTATTCTGTTAGTTGTGATCTAGGATCGCTGCAATTGACAATGTCTTCTTGACTTATAATTTTATTCTTGCGTGAGATTTATGCGTTTTTTATTTCCCTTTATTATCTATTTTATTTTAAGTTTTTGTTTTTTTCATAATGCCCACGCCTCCGGAACCATCACGTTTCC
>CAZBBC010000038.1:6334-33605 GCA_964489835.1 uncultured Calditrichota bacterium | reverse complement strand
GAAATCCCTCATGGGGAATATGCGATTAAAGTGTATCATGATGAAAACGGAGATGGTGAATTGGATACCAATTTTCTTGGAATTCCCAGTGAGGCTTATGGCTTTTCCAATAATGCCAGGGGTAGTTTTGGGCCGGCCAGTTGGGATGATGCCAAATTTCTCTTTAATACCGAAAAAGATACGATGGAAATCAATGTGGAGTAGATCAATAACCGGCCGGGCATATCATTTGTCTGGAAAGTCGATGTTATCAATTCCCCTCTATTAAAAATTCACCGATATAAAATAGTATCATAGGTTGCGATGTGTAGTTTAATTTCTGACAGAATTGACAGAATTGACAGGATTAACAGGATGATACGAAATTCTAAAAATTATTTAGTCTTTTTTCTTTTGTCTTCCTAAATTAACGGCTTTAATTATAAATTATACCTTGAGATAAATCAACAGGAGTTTATATGGTTAATCATGATATTAAAGATCTTTCTCTGGCGGATGGGGGAAAGAAAAGAATTGAATGGGCGGACAATGACATGCCGGTATTGAAGAAAATAAGGGAAACCTTTGAAAGAGAAAAACCTTTAGAGGGTAAAAAAATGTCAGCCTGTTTGCACGTGACCGCAGAAACCGCTAACCTGGCTCGCACATTGAAGGCCGGTGGTGCGGATTTGGTATTAATTGCTTCAAATCCGTTGAGTACACAGGATGACGTTGCAGCATCCCTGGTTGCGGACTATGATATTTCGGTTTACGCCATCAAAGGTGAGGATAATAAGACATACTATAAACACGTGAAGGCAGCGATAGATCATGATCCGGTGGTGACGATGGATGACGGTGCCGATCTGGTGGCAACGTTGCATGCAGAGTACCCAGAGAAATGTTCTCAGGTGGTTGGTTCGATGGAAGAGACAACAACGGGTGTGATCCGTTTACGGGCCATGCATAAAGATGGTGCTCTTAAAATGCCCGTCATTGCTGTGAATGATGCACAGACAAAATATTTGTTCGATAACCGTTATGGTACCGGACAATCTACCGTGGACGGTATCATCCGAGCGACTGATTTTCTGGTGGCAGGAAAAAAAGTTGTGGTCGCAGGGTATGGCTGGTGTGGTAAAGGATTTGCCAGCCGGATGAAAGGGATGGGGGCAAATGTGGTTATTTGTGAAGTGGATCCCATTAAAGCCCTGGAAGCAGCCATGGATGGTTTTATGGTGATGCCAATGGCGGATGCAGCAAAAATGGGGGATCTTTTCTGTACCATTACCGGCGATATCCATGTCCTGCGGAAGGAACATTTTGAAGTGATGAAGGATGGTGCTATTGTGGCCAACTCCGGTCATTTCAATGTCGAAATCAATATCGGAGACCTGGAGAATCTGGCCACAGAGAAGCTTATTAATGTCCGAAATTTTGTCGATAGATATACGATGAAAGACGGGCGCCAAATATACTTGCTGGCCCAGGGCAGGCTTATTAATCTGGCTGCTGCGGAGGGTCATCCGGCCAGTGTTATGGATATGAGTTTTGCTACACAGGCCCTGTCTACAGAATATGCGCTTAGAAATAAACTGGATGTCGGAGTCCACCAGGTTCCTGAGGAGATCGAGGATTGGGTTTCCGAAGCCAAACTTGAATCGATGGGCATCAAAATCGACGAATTGACCGAGGAACAGAAAGAGTATCTCTCTTCCTGGGAAATGGGAACCTGATCAATTCATAACACAACCCAAGGCTGCAAACAAGGAAAAAAATAGTCCACGGATTTCACGGATTAACACGGATTTCATTTAAAAATTATTATTATTTTAGTTTTAATCCGTGCAAATCAGTGTCCGCCATATTGTATTTCCCGCTCCACAGGATAGACGGATCCCCGCCAAAGGGCGGGCAGGCTGCCTGTGGTGGATAATCCGTGGATAAAAGTTTTTAAAATATTGCTAACATATGAAAGTTTTTGGCTATAATAGAATAATTACTTGTAATGAGAGTAAAAGAAAAAATAAAAGAATATGCCATCGAGGGCCTCGATTGTGCCGATTGCGCCAACCATCTGGAAGACATGCTAACCAAAATCGAGGGAGTCAAGGAGGCGAAAATAAACTGTGTAACGGCCCGGATGCAGTTAGTTACCGACGGAAGGGCTGAATCTGATAAAAAGGCCATCCATGCGGTTAAGACAGCCGGCTACAAAGCAATCTCTCAATTTTCGGAAAATATTGTTTCCCGGATTCACATTCCAGAAATGGATTGTGATGATGAAGTGAAACTTATACGCAAAAAACTACGAAAAAATAAAAGCATTCAGAATCTTCAATTTAATCTCCTCAAAAAAGAACTCATTGTCAACCACTCCCTGACGCCTGGTCAGTTACTTGAGACAATTAATAAAATTGGTTTTAATCCGGAACTGAAATCGGATAAAAATATCGTCTCAGCTCCTCTCCCCAACCGGCAGTCTCTAAGGCAGATCCTTATCATTTTATCCGGTTTATTTGTATTTGGCGGTTTATTCATAGAGATGTTTACTCCCTATGAGCTGATGAGTATTTTAACCGTAAGTATCGGAATAATTCTCGGTGGTTTACCAATTGCCAGAAAAGGTCTGCAGGAAGCCCGCCATTTTAGTTTGGGAATGAATTTTTTAATGACTGTTGCAGTGATCGGTGCCATGGTTATCGGTGAATGGATAGAAGCCGGCACCGTCGTTTTTCTTTTCGCACTTGCTCAATGGCTTGAAGCCAGAAGCATGGACAAGGCAAGAAAGTCGATAGACAGCCTGATGGATGAAAGTCCTGAAACCGCCCGTCTAATTCTTGACGGCGTACACAAAAATGTCCCGGTCGGTGATGTTAAAAAAAATCAGAAAGTGGCAATTAAACCGGGAGAAATTGTCCCTCTGGATGGAATTGTCATCAAAGGTAGTTCCCACATTGACGAGTCTAAAATTACCGGAGAAAGTATCGCGGTGAAAAAAGATAGTGGTGATCGTGTGTATGCAGGTACATTGAATAAAAATGGTTTTCTTGAAGTCAGGGTAGACCGGGAATACCGTGAGAGTACTTATTCCAGGATTGTTCATCTGGTGATGGAGGCTCAGACAAAAAAAGCACCCAGACAGGTGTTTATTGATCGTTTCTCTCAATATTATACTCCGCTGGTTATATTGCTGGCAATCTTTGTTGCACTGCTTCCACCTATATTATTTGATCAGTCCTTCATCGACTGGTTCTATCGGGCATTGGTAATTCTGGTTATTGCCTGTCCCTGTGCGCTGGTCATCTCGACACCTGTGACCATTATATCCGGACTGACTGCAGCCATTAGGAATGGCGTATTAATTAAGGGGGGAGTCTTCCTCGAAAATTTTGCAAAATTGGATGCCATTGCTTTTGATAAGACCGGTACCCTGACAGAAGGTAAACCCCGTGTACAGGAAATAATAAAGGTCGGCGCTTATCAGGCGGAGGAAATTCTACGCATTGTTGCATCCCTTGAGTCCAGATCACAACACCCGATTGCAGAAGCTATTATGACTTTGGCCAAAGAAAAGGGGATCAGCCTAGCAGAAGTTGGTAATTTCCGGGCAATTGAAGGAAAAGGCATTGAGGGAACCATTGATGGAGAAGTGTATATTGCCGGAAACCGCCGCCTATTTGAGGAAAAAGGAAGGTTTGATCAGAAGATACACAAGGATCTGGAAATTGTCGAAGACGAAAGTCATACCGCTATTCTTGTCGGCAACCAGCATAGTATTCTTGGTATTTTGTCTATCAGTGATTCTTTACGGGCAGAGAGTAGAGGAATGATTGAAGATCTGATAAAAGATGGTGTTGAACAAATAGTACTTCTTACCGGTGATAATTACCGAACGGCGGAGAAGATTTCCCGGTTGATCGGTATCAATGCGTTCCACGCAGAACTCCTGCCAGAAGATAAAATGTCTCACATTGAGCGCTTAAGAGAAAAATATCAGTATGTTGCGATGGTTGGTGACGGCGTCAATGATGCCCCTTCGTTAGCGGTTGCCGATATTGGGATTGCCATGGGAACCGGTAGTTCAGATGCCGCCCTGGATACGGCTGATATAATTTTAATAAACGATGAATTGGGTAAATTGAAATTTCTTAAACATATAAGTTCTCTTACATTACGTATAATAAAACAGAATATTTTTATCGCTCTGGGACTTAAATTTGTTTTTCTCGCCCTTGCTATTCCCGGTCTGGCTACCCTCTGGATGGCTGTCTTTGCGGATATGGGAGCCAGTTTGCTGGTAATCTTTAACGGATTACGAACGCTCCGCTAACCTTCCCAATTTAGATACGTTATAATCCTCCATACGCTAAACAAATTATTTCTGCAATTATTCTTTCATTTGCTCCTATTTCGCTTGAAAAAAAATGAGTATTTTCTTACCTTAAAAGTCATTATTTTCAACATTTAAAATTAAAAAAAATGGCGGTGAAGGAGGAGAATTGAAAAATTATAGAACAGATCAGTTAAGAAATTTTGCGACTGGGGCACATGGAGGTGCCGGTAAAACCACCTTAATGGAAGCAATGCTTTTCAATATGGGTGAAATAAACAGGATTGGTTCCATCGATCAAGGGACAACACTATCAGATTATAATGAGGATGAAATTGAGAGACAAATCTCAATCAATACGTCGTTGCTCCATGGAGAATGGAATGATCATAAACTGAATTGTATTGACACGCCTGGTTATCCCGACTTCTTTGGAGAAGTCGTTGGCGCCTTTCGTGCGGTTGAAAGTGTCATGATTGTGGTTTCAGCTACCGGCGGTGTGGAGGTTGGCACTGAGATAGTGTGGGAAGAAGCAAATAAACTGGCATTACCGCGTATATTGGTGGTCAATAAATTGGATAAAGAGAATATTGATTATAATAGTGTCTTAACATCACTCCAGGAAAGTTTTGGCCATCATGTGGTAAGTGCACAATTTCCAGTGGATGTCGGACCCGGTTTTAGTCGAATCGTCGATCTTATTCGTATGAAGCTGATGAAATTCTCAACGGATGGCAGCGGTACATTTACTGAGGAAGAAATTCCCGCTGAATTACAGGATAAGGCTAATGATCTGCATATAAAGTTGATAGAATCTGTAGCAGAAAGTGATGATTCTCTCATGGAACGATATTTTGAAGCAGGGGAGTTAACGGAAGATGAGTTTAGAGGGGGGTTACGCAAGGCGATTTTAAACCATGAACTATATCCTGTATTTTGTGTGGCAGCAACGACAAATGTTGGTGTGCGTCGTATAAATGATGTGATGGCAAATTTTGCTCCGGCACCATCAGATATTGAGCATGTGCAGGCGTTGGATCAAAATAACAAAGAACTGCAATTAAAATGCGAAATCACCGGTTCGACGAGTGCCCTTATTTTTAAAACGAGTTCAGAAGAGCATATGGGAGAACTATCATATTTTAAAGTTTTTTCCGGAGCTGTCAAAGCGGGAGATGATCTTTTAAACTGTACGCAGGGTAAAACCGAACGTATCGGACAGTTGTTCGTTTTAAACGGTAAGCATAAAAAAAGTGTGGACCGCCTGGTTGCCGGTGACCTGGGGGCGGTGGTTAAATTAAAGGTGACGCATACCGGTGATACGTTGTGTGACAAAGCAAGACCGGTTAAATTCCCCAAAATTTATTTCCCTGAGCCCAAGATCAGAACAGCTATTTATCCGAAGGCTAAAGGCGACGAGGAAAAAATTAGTATTGGATTGCATAACCTGCATGAAGAAGATCCCACATTTGTCTCCCAGTTCGATCCTGAAATAAAGCAAACGATAATCGCCGGTCAGGGTGAAATGCATCTGGCCATTATTTTAAAACGTCTGAGTCAAAAATATCACGTCGAAGTTCTGGAAGAAGAACCAAAGATTCCTTACCGTGAGACCATCAAAGGTAAAGCGGAAGCGCAGGGAAAATATAAGAAACAATCAGGAGGACGGGGCCAATATGGAGACTGCCATTTGCGCCTGGAGAAGATGCCGCGAGGTGAGGGATTTGAGTTTGTGAATGGAATTGTTGGTGGTGTTATTCCCGGCAAGTTCATTCCGGCAGTGGAAAAAGGGGTAATTGAGCGAATGGAAAAGGGTGTTTTAGCGGGTTATCCGGTCGTCGATGTCAGAGTTACCTGTTTTGACGGAAGTTATCATACGGTCGATTCTTCGGAAATGGCATTTAGAGTAGCTGGTTCCATGGGTTTTCAGAAAGCTTTTAATCAAGCAAACCCGATGATACTGGAACCTATCTATGATCTGACAATCAAAGTACCGGATGAATATATGGGCGATGTCATGGGCGATATTTCCGGAAGGCGGGGTAAAATAATGGGTATGGATGCCGATGGAAAATTCCAGGTTATAAAAGCAAAGGTTCCTCTATCAGAATTGTACAAATACTCAACATCCTTACGTTCAATGACCTCGGGGCGAGGCATTCATACGCGCACATTTTCTCATTATGACGAAGTTCCCTCTGATATTTCCACAAAAATCATTGAACAGGCTAAGAAGGAAAAAGAAGAAGAGTCTTAGGAAAAATGAAACGACTGTGGGCCCCCTGGCGGCTCGAATATATAAAGAGTGCGCAGGAAGACGGACAGGAATGTATTTTCTGTCATAAACCTGCGCAGGTGGAGGATGAGGAAAATCTGATCGTTCATCGAACCGCTCAATGCTTTGTGATGCTCAACAAATATCCGTATACCAACGGACATTTGATGGTTGTCCCTTACCAGCATGAAGCCGATCTCTCAAAGTTTTCCGACGATGTCCTGCTTGATATTCAGCATATATTACAACTTTCTGTGCAGGTATTACAAAACACCATGAAGCCCCATGGGATTAATATTGGAATAAATATCGGCCGCAGTGCCGGGGCGGGAATTGTCGATCACCTCCATTATCATATTGTTCCGCGCTGGACAGGCGATACCAATTTTATGCCCATACTCGCCGGGACAAAAGTGGTTTCAGAAGGATTAAATGAATCCTGGCAGAAATTACAGGCAGAATTTAAGAAACTTTCCCCTGGTTAATGATAATTGGTAGTTTTGGTAGAGACGTTGCATGCAACGTCTCTACGATAACCACAAACCGTTCATTATGAACGCGGCTAAGTGGTATAGCTATTTTTTGATTTCTCGTATCCTTTATTTGCCCTTTTTGATTAATATTGATGGAATCCGATCTGATACTAAATAGAAATATTATATACATCTTATGAAGGTATTGATTACAAATATTGGAAATCTTTACAGCCCCGATATCGAAGGTGCCTACGGCGATCTTATTCATCTGAAAAATGTCTCTTTATTGATCGAGGATGGATATATTATTGAGATCCTTCATGAAAAAAATTCGCAGGTTGCCGACATCGAACAGGTGATAAATGGCATGGAACAGACGCTTTTGCCCGGTTTTATTGACGCACATACCCATCCCGTCTTCTGGAAAACCCGTGAGGCGGAATTTATCATGCGTATCGAGGGAAGATCCTATGAAGAAATTGCCGCAGCCGGCGGGGGTATACGAAACAGTGCCCGCCAGTTCCGGACGGCTGGTAAAGAAGAAATTAAAGAAATTACCAGGAAGAGAATACGTACGTTCTTTGAATACGGGACAACAACTATTGAGGCAAAAAGTGGGTACGGCCTTTCACCGGAAAGTGAAATTAAAGCATTGGAGATCATATCCGAATTGAATCAGGATCAACAACTGGAAATGATTCCAACTTTCCTCGGCGCCCATGAGATACCGGATGATTACCGGTCCAGAAGGGAAGAATATATTCAGCTGATAGTCGAACGGATGATACCGGAAGTTTCAGGCCGAAATCTGGCCAGGTATTGTGATGTCTTCTGTGAAAAAGGCGTATTCAGTATTCAGGAGACACGTGCCATTTTAGAAACCGCGGAAAAATATGGATTGCGGACCCGGATTCATGCCGATGAACTCCATCCTTTTGGTGCTGCCGAACTGGCCGCGGAACTCCGCACTGTCACCGCCGATCATCTGGTTAAAGTTTCCGCTCAAGGCATCCAGGCGATGGCGGATAATCATGTTATTCCGGTGATTTTGCCTGCGACGACATTCTTTTTGCGCAAAGATGAATATGCGCCGGCAAGAAAAATGTTAGAAACGGGTTGTGAGGTAGCGCTGGCAACCGATTTTAATCCGGGCAGTTCGATGACTCAAAATATGCAGCTGGTCTGGACCATTGCCGCTTTAAAACTGGGTATGCTCCCGGGTGAACTGCTTTGGGCAACCACATATATTCCCGCGAAAAGTCTTGCGGAAGAGCAAAAAATCGGTAGTATTCAACCCGGGAAACAGGCCGATCTGGTTTTAATGGACATTCCCAATTTGGAATATCTGGCCTACCATATGGGTATCAATCATGTGTCGATAACTGTAAAAAAAGGCAAAGTCACTTTTCAAAAAAACCAATTTTAAGCAGAAAGACGAAAGATACTCTGACTATTTGGCAGAGAGATATCTTGACTTTCGGACACGCTTTTAATAAGTTAAAACATTTTAGATCAATAAATTATAATCCGCTTGTTTACCATGGCTCAAGAATCAACAGACAGATATACGCAAATAAAGAATGATATCGGTATTTATGGAAATTCTTCCGAGATCGAGGAGATTATCCGTGTTATTGGTATAGTGGCCCCGACGAATCTGTCTGTTTTAATTATTGGTGAAAGCGGAACAGGAAAAGAACTGGTTGCCCAGGCCATACACAATCTAAGTTATCGGAAAGATAAGCCGCTGATTTCGGTGAATACCGGTGCCATTCCGGAGGGTATTCTGGAAAGTGAGTTGTTCGGACATGAGAAAGGTTCGTTTACGGGAGCTGTTGGTCAGAAAAAAGGTTATTTTGAGGCAGCTGACGGTGGGACGATTTTCCTGGATGAAATTGGTGAGATGCCTTTGAATACGCAAGTGAAACTACTCAGAGTTCTCGAGGAATCTGAATTTATGCGTGTAGGCGGTACCGGAACCAATAAAGTAGATGTCCGTCTGATTGCGGCGACAAATAAAAATCTGGAAGCCGCTGTAAAAAACGGAGAATTCCGGCAGGATTTATATTTTCGTCTGAAGGCGATCATGATCGATATTCCACCTCTCAGACGCAGAAAAGATGATATATCGACTCTTGTATCCATATTTACGGCAAATTTTTCAGAAGAACAAAAAGTCCCGTTTAAAGGTTTTTCTCCGGATGCCCTTCATTTGATGGAGAAATATGACTGGCCTGGTAATATCCGGGAATTACGAAATTTTGTGGAAACATCGCTTATTTTGAATAAAGGGGAGGTTGTCAATTCATCGTATGTTGCCGCACATCTGAACATCAGATCGGAATCAAAAAATTTACCGGTCCCTTTGAACCGGCCGCATGATCAGGCTGAGCGGGAACTGATATACCGGACATTATGGGCATTAAAACTGGATATGGATGAAATTAAACATCTGTTGAAGTCGATGCAGGGATGGGCCCCTCTTTCCTCTAATAGCACCGAGCGGTCTTTAGAGTTGGAAAAAATTGTCGCGGATGAGAAAGGTTACGAACTAAAGCCTACTACATTAGCGTCAATGGAACGTGATATGATCAAGCAAACCCTTCAAAAATTTGCCGGCAGTCGGCGGAAAACAGCTCGGGCTCTTCAAATAAGTGAACGAACCCTATATCGGAAAATCAAAGAATATGGTCTGTAAAATTAAAATATTACTCTCCGGGATGATCGCCTTACTTATCCTCTCTTGCGGGTATTATTCATTCCGGGGCTCTATTCCTTCAAATGTCAAGAATGTCGCGATTCCACTTTTTGATGATAATACTTCTTATCCCGGTGTCAGGGAAGACCTGACAAACAAGGTCATTGATGCTTTTATTGCTGATAATACGTTGCTGGTTTCGGTCGAATCCGAAGCAGATATCTTAATTACAGGAACAATCCTCTCTATTCGCGAAACGGCAGGGATTATTAAAACCGGTGAAGAGGTTGAACAGTATGATGTATATGTGAATGTGAAAGTAAAATGTGAGGAATTAAAGACAAATAAGGTCTGGTGGGAAAAGACCCTTCGGCGGTTCGGAACCATGGAAGGATTGGGTTCTCAGGATGATCGTGATAAAGCCATTGCGGTTGCCATTGAAGAAATTACCGAAGATATTTTAAATAACACATTGGCAAACTGGTAAAAAAAATGATCCAACAGACCAAACCCGGGATCTTAGTTATCGGGCTCAACTCAAAGGGTGGAAATTTATCTTCTTAAATTTTATTTATCCGTTTATCCTGATTCTGGCGATACTTAATCTTTCGGTCATTTTAATAAAGAAACAGTCAATGGAATTAGAAATCTACTATTTCATTTTTGCATTTTTTATGATATCTTTTAGCGAATCATTTTTTTTATGCCCTGTCACAACGATCGCTTTATAAAGACTGGAAAAAACGAATGTTGTTATTCCCGGTTTTTATGTCAGGCAGCATGGGTTTTTCATTAATAGACTACCTGTCCATAAAGGATTATTTTTTTAATAAATACAGGAGAGTTTAAATTGGATATTAGTGAAAATTTATTGAATCTGCCGGGAGGGGAGATCTTGTTTGCCCGACTGGCTTCCAATTTATTACAGTCCGGAGATGTCGATGAGGCAATAAAACTGTGCGAAAATGGATTGAAAAAATTCCCGACCTATGCCCAGGCACACTATATTCTTGCTAAATGTTACTTAAAACAACAGATGAACGATGAGGCACGGGCAGAACTGGAACGCGTTCTGAGATATGATCCCAATCATGTGAATGCTATCAAAGATCTTTCCAGCATTTATTTTTTAAATGGATTTCAGGATCTGTACAAAGAATATCTTTTCAAACTATTTACGCTCGATCCAATTAATGAAGAAGTTATTGACGAAGTCAAGAAACTGGGAGAATATAAATTATGGTCACCAATATCAGCGGTACAACCTCTGGAAGAAATGGCTGATGAAGAAGGACCTGATACTTCAGAATCCACTGCAGGCCTGTCAATGCAATCAGAAAAAAGTGATGAATCTGAACCTGAATCACCGGCAACGGATGAAATCGATTCTGAGGAAATATTAGAATCATCCGCAGCAGAAGCAGAAGAAGGCAGCAGCTCTGATTCCATTTTCCCGGACCGTATTGATTTGTCTCAATTCGATAATTTGGATGATGATTTTACAACTATACTGCATGGAAAACTTGAGTACCCGAATACAAAACCAAGGATTCTGGAAGACAATCCCGAACTTCAGAAAGCGAAAGAAGAAATTTTTGGTGGAGAAGAACCCGCCCTCGACAAAGCACCTACGGAAGAAATTGTTGAAACGATGGATGAATTGTTAGGAGAAGATGAAGAAATTGGGCTACAAGATTTTGAGAAAATAATCAGCAGCAAAGAAAAGCAGGACACGGAATCGACGGCCCCGACGGACAGTATATCTGTCCCACTGGAGAATATAACGGCGAGTAAAAAACCTGATATGATCCCCGCTGATCAATCTCAGAAGCCCGCGGGTACTGACCCGGAGATGAATATTAATGGATTAGGTTCCCCGGAAGAGTCAACAGTCGCGATAGAACCGGAAGAAGAAGCGACTGTTCCTTATGCAACCGATTCTGATCAATTGCCGGAAGAAGAGGAAGAAAAATTCGAGCAGCCGAGGATTATCAGCCAGACTCTTGGAGAAATTCTGGTCTCACAGAAAAAATATACAGAAGCAAAATCTGTTTTTGAGGCTCTGAGGGAGAAACAACCACAAAATAAATCATTGGATGTGAAAATAGCCTATCTTGATCAAATCATAGGATTGGAAAAAGTGGGAAAATCAAAAACAATCGTCTAATGATTTCTCGCCCGTATCTCAGAAATCTGATCAGTATCATTTCTATATTTATATTAGCATGCCCAGGTTTTGCCACCGGTAAATCAGTCAAAGAGTATCTTATAAGAGTGTCGGATCCGCTCATTGAAGAAGTGGAAAACATTCAGGGAAAAAATCAGCAGAATTTATTGAAATATTACCTCTCCATTCCTGAAGAAGCCCACATCGATCAAATATTGGCGGAATCATCCTCCCCGCTATCCCACTGGTATCTACTTCGTATCGATGATTCTACACAATACAAGATCAGTACCCTTCAGCAAAATTCTGATATCATTCATTTACAGGAAAACAATATTTATCGACTACATATCAATTTCCCGAATGATTCGCTCTATAAAGACCAATGGTATCATCAGCGGATTCAGGCGGAAGAGTCGTGGGACAAATATACACTCGATCCCAATATTATTTTAGCGATTATTGATACCGGCATTGATTATCACCATCCTGACTTACAGAATAGCTTGTGGATAAATCTGGCTGAAGATCGAAACGAGAATGGTATCCTGGATCCGGATGATCTTAATGGAATTGATGATGATGGCAATGGATATGTTGATGACGTAATCGGATGGGATTTTACCGATGCCCCTCGTCTGGCAGATAGAGGTGATTTTATTGAGCCTGATAATGATCCCATGGATGAATTTCCTGGAGGTCATGGGACAAAAATCGCCGGTATTATTGCTGCTCAGACAAACAATTCCCGTGGTATTTCTGCTCTTCTTCCCGGCACCCGGGTAATGAATATCCGGGCCGGAACGGCCAGCGGTTATCTGGAGGAAGATGATGTCGCCCGGGCCGTCCTGTATGCCATTAGTAATGGTGCACGAGTGATTAATATGAGTTTTGGGGACACCGTATTATCCCGGTTTCTTAAGGATGTTATCGAGTATGCCTATTCTGTAGGGATTGTGATTGTTGCGTCGGCCGGGAACAGCGGAACGGATGATATTCATTATCCTTCCGGGCTGGCGGAAACGATATCGGTAGGTGCAACTGACCGGAATGATCAGCCAGCCGGCTTCTCAAACCGGGGGCAAACGATAGATCTGGTTGCTCCTGGCGTAGAAATAATTGCCCCGAAACTAGGAGGGGGATACGAATATGCCGGGGGTACTTCATTCAGTGCTCCGATGGTAACCGCTACCGTCGGAATGATCCTTTCCAATAACCCCGATTATACTGTAGAACAGATAAGAAACCTCTTAAAAACATCTGCTGATGATAAAGGTCCGATTGGTTGGGATTTGAACTACGGCGCCGGTCGGTTGAATATGCTGCGGGCATCTGAGATTGGTAAAGAAAGCAGTCTCTTTATCCATCACCCCAGGTCTGGTATCAGCACTGCAGAGTCTTCATTTCCTGTTATAATTACCGCGCAGGATCCTGATCTGATTAATATAAATTGTTCCTATGGTATGGGAAAGGATCCGCGGGAGTGGTATGACCTTGTCTCCGACCATTTATATCAGATGATTGAAGATACCATTACCATTTTTTCCACGGTTGGTTTACCGGACACAACCATCGTTTTACGTCTCCGTCTCTCGACCTGGAATGACCATATCCAGGAGTATCGATCGGTTATCAAGATTGACCGAACCGTGCCGGTTATTTCCAATCTTAGCCATTTATGTCTTCTTGACGGCGATGGCTATGCTTCTCTGATACAATTTGAAACAGACGACATTACCTCCGCAGACATTCTTTACCGGCCGCTGGGCAGCACTGATTCTTTCCGTTCCATACATCTGGTTTATGAAACGAGAAATCATAGTTACTTATTTAGTCCGGCCGGAGATATTGAATATTATATACACGCAGAAAATTTGAGCGGTCTGGATAATGTGGCAGATAATCAGGGGAAATACTACAGATTGTCTGACCCAACAGCGGATGTTTTTATGGAGGAATTTATCCCGGTCAGTGCATCCCTTCCGGCAGGATTTATGTTGTCTCAGACTACCGATTTTGATCGTGATGGTGAATATGAAATTGTACTCTCAGTTTATGATGACAATGGCGCATTCGGTCCGGTATCCATTTACGAATATTCCGGGGGGCAATTTATTAAGCAAATGGAAACACCCTTTAAGGCGATTCCCCGTTCAGTTGGCGATGCGGACAGTGATGGTCTACAGGAATTAGCTCTTGGCTATGGACAAAAGAGCTATCTTCTTGAAGCCGGGCAGGTTGATCATTGGCCTTCAGAAATAGTCTGGTCGGATACGGGAACATTTTGGATAAGTCAAATTACAGATTTGGATAAGGATGGTCAAAAGGAGATACTTGGAAGAGAAGATCAGAATTATATTTTGTATGAATCCACCGGTAATAATCAATTTGGTAAAAAAACTGTATTCGCTAATCCTAGTCCGGGTGATAATCAGTATGGGCCGCCAAGAAGTGCGGTCTCCGATTTGGATAAGGATGGATTTTCTGAACTTTACTTTGGTGATTATGATGGTGACATGATTGTATATGAGAATACATCCGATGATTTGTTTGAAAGCCGGGGATATATACATCTGCCCTTGGAAGATGCTACCGATTATTTTTTTACGGCTAATATTTTCGATTTAAATAATGAAGTTCTCATAGCCGGTACACACTCAGGAACGGATACAAATTATGAACATGCATTTAGTGCCCGGTACTGGCATTTTTCGGTGCTGGATGCGGTTCAGGACAATACATTTGAAATCAGACAGAATATAGCGGTGTATGGATATTCCGACGTTAAAGACTTTGATTCCGGATACAATGCCGGCACCCTCACCGACGGGCAATCAGATTACGTTTTTTTGGCTCCACATCCTGATTTGTATATATTCAAAGCAGGAAGTGATAGCCTGATTCCCGTGTGGTATCAGGGGGATGTTAATACCAATACAGTCATCATTCATGATTTTGATAAAAACGGCATCAGTGAATTCTATTTTAATTCTGGAGATAAGATCATAGGGTATCAAAAAGACCAGGTAAACAGACCCAGAGCACCGGGTGGTTTACAAGCTTTTCCGATTGATACCAGTGCCATTGAAATTGTATGGAATGAAATTACGGGTGCGGACCGGTACATCGTATATCGTGGGATGGAAAAAGATAATTTGTGTAAATATGATTCAACGATAATCGATCCGAGATATACAGATATTTCAGTAATAAACGGCAAACGTTATTATTATGCGATTCAGACCATTGCTTATTCTTTTGAAGAAGCGATGAGTAAATTAAGTGCTATGGTATCGGCAATTCCAAATGTACCGCCTTACGTTGATACGCTTATGGTAAGGAATGAACGACAGATAGAGATCCATTATAGTGAACCAATGGATCAGAATACATTACAATCTGCTAATTTTGCCCTGGAGGAAGAAGAAAATTCGGTAACTTCAGTAATCTCCATTCTTAATGGGCAAGCCATATTACTCAGTTTTTCAAAGCCATTTCGTGGCGGTGATACCTACGGTTTGCGGATGACCGGTTTGAGAGATACAAGCCGGACATTACTGAGCGCCGCTGATTCTGTCCTGGTGTTTATGTTTGTACCGAAAGCAGAAGAAAAACCCTATGTGCAGGAATGGCGGTTTGATTCTGCCCGTATACTGTATATAAAGTTTAATATGCCCATGGATATCCAAACAGTTCTTGAACCCGATAATTTTGAATTGGAGCCCTCCGGGAATGTTTTGGAAATTGAGGCGATGGCACAATCAACACAGGAATTTTATCTGAGGCTCAGCCATGATACTTACGATATAGGTGCAGGAGTGACGACCTATTTAATTATGAAAAATATTAAAAATTATCAGGGAGACCTTCTGGGGGAGGGAAATCGCATTGCCTTAATAGCGACACCGGCAGATATTGAGGATATGATCGTCTATCCGCAACCGATAACAAGTGAAAATGATTGGATGATGTTTGCAAAGATTGCCCCCGGTACATCCATCAAAATATATGATATTAACGGTCATTTTATTGCAGCCCTTGAGGAAGATGATCAGAATGGTGGTGTTCGCTGGGATTTACATGACAAGACCGGACGGAGAGTACCGACCGGTGTTTATATTTATTATGCCACTTTTGATAATCAAATAAAATTGGGTAAATTCACCATTGTCCGATAGTATCAAATGGGAAATAAAATATTATTCCAGTAGATTTGTCCTGAAATTTTAACAGATTTTTATGCACTAATTAGCATATAAGAATACCAGATATGAAACGAATTATTAAATATGCCAATCCTAAAGTAATTGCGGTTACCGGAGGTATAGGCAGTGGTCAAAGCACGGTATGTGAGCGTCTGCAAACCCTCGGTTGCCGGGTTATTGATGTTGATAGAAAAGCCAAACAGATCATCGCCAGAGACCAGACCTTGAAAAAGGAACTTAAGGGTGTTTTTGGTAATGACATTTTTTATAAAGATGGCAGTCTGAATCGAAATCTGTTAGCCAGTCTGGCTTTCCAGAGTGATGTAAAAACGATGCAATTAAATAAACTGGTCCATCCACGAATGGTGGCTGAAATTGTAGAGGAAATGGAAACTGCGCGATTTTCCCAAAAATACCCTTTAATTATTATCGATGCAGCCCTGGTTTATGAATTAAGTATCGAACAGATGTTTGATGCGGTAATCGTGGTCTTTACTCATATGGATAAACGAATCCAACGTGTCATGAAGAGAGATGGATTAAACCGAAAAGAAATCCTGTCCCGTGTGCATCGGCAAATACCATTGGAAGAAAAAAAACAATGGGCAGATTTTGTGGTCGATAATAATGGTACTTTTGATGATCTTAAATTTCAGATTGATAAAATTTTTGGAGATTTAACCAGCGATATCCGGACTGCCAGAAGAATACGGGTCTGACGGTTGCATGCTGGTTTATGCTCATAGGTGATTATCCAGAATCATTCATTGCTGATATTCTCTGTTTCTTTCGCGACTGACCAAAACGAGTGAAAAGTGATTAAGTAAATGATAAAAAATTTCCAAAACGTTGATATGCCTATGGCCGAATTTCTTCAAAAGAAGGAAGAAACGGGGCTGAACTTTTTCCAGGAATGCATTGCTAAAACAAATCAGTTCAGTGCAAAATATGTATTAGAAAAAATGTTACAATGGCATCGGGGACATATTGATATTCTAAAAAATGATATTCAGTTAGTCAGAGATGATCTGGTCGGTATAGAGGTTTTTGCGGAAGTTGAGCACAACTATTCCGTTCAGGACCTGTGTGAAGAATTTGATCTTTCCACATTGACTTTTATGGAAGCGATAAAAATAGTTATCCGGATAGCCGAAAAAGATATTGCTTTTTATCAACGTATTTTAGAAGGAAACTTGAAGAGCACCTCCCGGGAGGCTTTGAAGAGGATTCTATCTGAAAAGTCAAAATACATCAAATTTTTAAAAACTGAACATACCCGTCTGAGTTATGAATAATATTGATCAGGCTATTTATTCCATATACTCCAGACGTTTCTTTAATTCACTTATTTTTTTCTTAAAAGTTTTATCGTCATTCATTTTCCCGATTATCATTCGATGGGCATAGATCACTGTTGTGTGATCACGACCTCCAAAATGCAATCCTATATTAACGGTTGAATGGTTGGTGAGTTCAACACTAAGATACATCGCTACCTGACGTGCCAGTGCCACGTGTTTTTTTCTGTCTTTTTTCATAAATCTTTCTTCTGGTACATTGAAATATTTTGCCGTCATCTGGATAATTTGCTCAATGGTTAATTGTTTTGTTTTTGGCTTACCAATTTCTCCGACGACACTCCGGGCTATTTCAAGGGTTGGTTCCGTTTGTGTTAGTAGAACCTGTGCGAAAAGTCGTGTCAGGGCACCTTCCAACTCCCGAACATTGTGTACGAGGTTTACGGCCAGATATTCAATGATCTCATTTGGGATTTCCAGATCATTCTCTTCACATTTTTTTTGCAGTATGGCGATGCGTGTTTCCAGATCCGGTGGCTGAATGTCAGCGATAAGTCCCCACTGGAATCGGGAAACTAATCTATCTTCGAGAAAACCCAGTTCAGCAATTGGGCGGTCAGAAGACAGGACAATCTGTTTTTCTTTTTGGTGTAGCTCATTAAAAGTATGAAAAAATTCTTCCTGCGTTTTGCCTTTATTATTGAAGAATTGTATATCATCGATAAGCAGAAGGTCACAGGAGCGATAAAAACTGGAAAATTCAATCGCTTTATTTTGTTGTATGGAACCGATAAAATGGCTGGTAAAGCTTTCACTGGACGTATAGTAGACTTTCAGCTCCGGACGCAATTGTCTGACCCTGTTGCCAATCGCCTGAATTAAATGTGTTTTTCCCAGACCGGTGCCTCCATAAATAATCAGAGGATTATAATTGGTACTCCCCGGTGAATCAGAGACGGCAGTGGCCGCTGCCTGGGCAAAGCGGGAACCATCTCCGACAATGAAATTATCGAAATTATAATGGGCATTCAAATTGGTTTCAATACGTGCTGTAACGGGTTGTGGGGGAATTGTGTGCGTCTTAAATGTTTCCCCGGCATAGGGGGAATATGGTTGTTCATCCAAGATTTCATATTTAATGGCCAGTGACTGGCCGGCTACCTGGGCGATGGCGTTTTTGAGTAAGGTAAGATAATGGTTGTCTAACCACTCACAAAAGAATTTGTTCGGCACGCGAAGGATGATCGAATGCTCGTTGACAGAAATGGCTTTTAAAGGTGCAAACCAGGTCTGGAAACTTCGGGGATTGATATTCTCCCGGATGATTTCCAGGCTCTCATCCCAGATGTTTTCATGCGAAGCCTGGGCCGCCTCTAAGCTATTGGACATATTGGATTTCCCTTAACTTTTCTCAAGTTATTCACATAAGAATGTACCAGAAATAATTTTAATAAACCTTTGTTCGTTATTGAAATAAACACAATTACCCTGGCAGCCTAATAAGTTTAAGCACCTGTTTATAATGAATTTATAATAATTTCTAATAATAGAAGAGTATTCGAGGTTTGGGATTGGGTTGTTTTTCCTGTGGATAATTAAAAAGTTATTCACAGGTTATTCACACCGCTTTTTCCTCCCTCAAAAAGTTCACTAAGCCGGAAGTAAGAAGCAAGTTTTTTAATTAAATTATTTAATATTTTTTAAATAAATTGGTTTCACGTAAAACTAATTTATTTTAAAATCAAAATAATAGCTGCCCGGCGTACAAAATTATGAAATTTTTTCACCGAAAAGTAGTGGAATTTACCTTGACATAAAATTAGTTCTTGTATACTTTTAAAAGATTATACTCAAAGATTAATTAGGAATTAGGAACTCGGAATTGGTAATAAAATAAAAAACAATTAATACAAAATCATAATATTTACAAATTGGGAATTGGGAACTGGGAATTCGTAATTTGTAATTTTTAATTCTTAATAAATGCTTTGTGAACTTTGTGGTTATTTTTTACACTACCTTGTAAAATAAAAGGAGTGTTGTATTATGAAAAAGATTATTCATAGCAAGAGAGCACCTGAACCCATTGGTCCTTATAGCCAGGCGATTCAATTGGATAATCTGATTTTTACTTCCGGTCAGGTGGCTATTGATCCGGAAACAGGAAATCTGATTAATGGTGATGTGAAAATTCAAACAAAGCGAGTCCTGGAAAATTTGCGTGCGGTATTGGAGGAAGCCGGAGCTTCTTTAGATACAGTAGTGAAAACAACAATCTATTTAAAACAAATGGATGACTTTGCAGTAGTTAACGAGATTTATGCCGGATATTTTAATCGCTCCTTACCTGCCCGCTCCACCATTGAAGTCGCCCGTTTACCCAAGGATGTTCTCATTGAGATTGATTGTATAGCCCATAGTGCCGGATCCTCTGGATAATTATTTTTCAAATTTTTACAATAATGCCGCTAGCGGATATTTTTCCGGTTGCTCCTGACATTTGCCCGTTTAAGATTTGATAAATTTCATATCTTGATGGTTAAAGGTACTCAGGTAGTCCCGGTATGTCATTTGATTCAGAATTCGTAAAGTATTAATTTACAATACCTTCAACATAAATAATTGTTTACATTGTAACATAAGTAAAGAGTCTTCAATAAATATTATTGGAATCCGGATAAAATTTATATCACTTAAAATTATCATCGAAAAATCAGATGAGTTTTTAATCCGGCCAATTAATAGTACATAAAGTGAATAATTTGAATTTCAAAAGGAGACGAATTGAATAGTTATAAGTTTATCGTAAATCCGACGGCCTCCAGAGGGAAATGTGCCCGGGTTGCAGAAAAGGTGAAAGATCTTTGTGCCATTCATAATATGGATGCGGACTTTATTTATACCGGTAAACCGGGAGATGCCATTGATTTTGCGGAAAAAGCAAAGAATCAATTTGATTGTGTGGTTGCGGTTGGTGGAGATGGCACCATCAATGAGGTTGTCAACGGTTTATTGGGGGGTGGTGCAAAATTAGGTATTGTACCGGTGGGCACCGGCAATGACTTTGTTAGGGCTGTCAATGTTCCTTTGAGATTAGAAAAAGCCATAGATAGCCTGCTGGCAATGAAAACGAAGGCCATAGATATCGGACGGGCAGGTGATCGATATTTTCAGAATGGTCTGGGGATTGGTTTTGATGCCTGGGTCGTGCGAAAAACACTTGAAGTAAAAAAATTACCCGGGGCAGCTATTTATCTCTACGCCGTATTGAAAACAATCTATACCTATACCCCTCCGGTAGTCAGAATCAGTTATAATAATATTGAACGTGAAGAGAGATTATTTATGATCACTGCGGGGAATGGGACCAGTCTGGGTGGAGGATTTAAACTGACACCGAATGCTAAAGTTGATGATGGACTACTTGATCTTAACATTATAAAAAATTTGAATAAATGGGAAATTTACAGGAATTTATTGGGTGTGTTCTCAGGAAAGCATATCCATATGCCACAAGTTACTACTGATAGAACCACACAATTAATGATTGAGTCAGAAGAAGGATTTGCCGCACATATTGACGGAGAATTACTCTCCCTTAATCTTAAATCACTGAATGTCGAACTCCTACCAAGAGCGATGGAAGTTGTCGTATTATAAATTAACACTGTATATTGTTTTTATCATCTTTCTGAATTTGCCGGTATTCCTTCAGGCACAGGAAATGGATACCACCTCCACAGAAAATCTAATGGACAGTGTCCAAACCAGTCTGTGGCCGGCTTTGATTCGATCGGCCATTATCCCCGGTTGGGGTCAAATAGAACAGGAACATACGGGACGTGCTTTTATCTTTTATACCCTGGGTTTGAATTTCATATATAATGTCGCCTATAATTATCGATGGTATCAAAAAACAAATGACTATAATAACAAAGTAAAAATGCGCCGCTACGCTATGTTCCTTCTTCAGCTGTATACGATAAATCTGATTGATGTAATTGAAAGTCATCGCGCGGGTGATGATAAACAGTGGCCGAATGATATGTTCAGTAATCAGCCGATGAAATCGCCGTGGGGAGCGGTTACGCGCTCAGCTATGTTGCCCGGCTGGGGTCAATGTTATAATGAGTCCTATATAAAATCTGTCGCCGCTTTCGGATCATTCTTCTACTTCGCCAGCCGGGTATACGATTATGGTAAAGAATATCGAAGAACCGGTGATATTGAAGCGAGAGATAAAAGAGTCTTGCATAGCTGGTATCTTGGATTAACGTATTTTCTGATCTTGGTTGATGCCTATGTTGATGCCTATTTATACAGATTTGAAGAGACCATCCAATTGACCTATGATTATTTGCCGGAAGACCGAACAATTACCCTGGGAGTACGTATTGCCTTCTAAAATAAGTATCGTTTCTCGATCGATTATAATATTGTTCATCGTCCTCATCAGCCATCCACTGTTCGCAACACCTAAACCAGAATCCCTGAATACCTATTTTCGATCATTTGCTTTGAGAGATAGTAAAAAAACAAATGACAAATGGCTCAGTCCGGACAAGGGGTATCATTTAGTCAGTAGTCTGATAGGGACCACGCTTGTCAGTCAATTGAGCATGAAAGGATTTGATATTAACCGTGAAAAGTCACAGGTCATAGGGGTAGGAACCGTATTTTCTCTGGGTCTGGCGAAAGAATTCTACGATTCTGGAAAACAGAAAAATAAATTTTCATGGAAAGATTTGACGGCTAATGGCGTTGGAATAATTGTTGGTATTATTTTACTGGGAATTAATTAAAAATGCACGACCAGCTACATGAATATGCGGGTGTTATTCATATTCACTCAACCTACAGTGATGGTACAAGACCGATACCGGAAATCGCTCATATTGCCAGTGAGGTGAGCCTCGATTTTCTGATGTTTACTGACCATAATACATTGCAGCCAAAGCGGGATGGTATGGAGGGATGGTATCACGGCGTATTAATTTCCACTGGTTATGAGATTAATGATGCCGATGATCTAAACCATTATCTCACCTTTAACATCAGCACCGAGTTACCTCAAAATCTAAAACCGGCTGAATATGTTAAGGAAGTAAACCGCAGAGGCGGATTTGGCATTATTGCTCATCCGGACGAAAAGCGAACCGCTATGAAAAAATATCCACCCTATCCATGGACTGTATGGGATTCAGATGAATATCACGGTATTGAAATTTGGAATCAGATGTCAGAATGGATGGAAGGCTTAACCCATTTCAACAAGTATTGGCGTGTGCTTCATCCACGCCGTTCAATTATTGCCCCCTTACCGGAAACACTTCAAAAATGGGACCAGGCGAACCAGCGTCGGAAGGTAGTGGGTATTGGCGGAGTTGATGCCCACGGCCATATTTACCGTCTCTGGGGCCTGTTCCAGATTACAATATTCAGATATAAAGTGCTGTTTAAAACCATACGTACCCATATTTTAACCGATACTGCATTTTCCGGTGAGGGAGACCACGAAAAAGATCTGCAAAACCTCTACAAGAGTATCCGTGATTGCCGGTGCTTTATCTCTAATTATTATTGTGGCGATGCCTGGGGATTTCGCTTTCAGGCCGAGAATAGAAGCGAAAAAGTTGAAATTGGGGGCGAATTAAAATTTGATAAATATACACATTTACATGTAAATTTGCCTCAGACCGCAGTGGTACACTTGATAAGAAACGGCAGTAAATATGCCGTTCAAAAAGGTGATTCACTCGTTTTTGAAATAAATGAACCAGGCTCCTATCGGGTTGAAGCCTACTACTTTGAACGGCCCTGGATTTTCTCCAATCACATTCGCATTTTCTAAATATACAGGTACCTATCTGATGTATTTCAATGATGATCATCCCAAAGAGTTCTGCGGAATTGTTGGTGTTTATGGAAGCCCCACGGCTGCTATCTGGGCCTACCTCGGATTATATTCACTTCAACATCGTGGACAGGAAAGTGCCGGCATTGCCAGCAGTGACGGCGAGCAGGTATATAAGCAATTGGGGATGGGATTGGTAGCAGATGTTTTTAATGAAAAGATTTTGGATAAACTTCCCGGAGATATTGCTATCGGCCATAATCGTTATTCAACAACCGGTTCTTCCAATGAACAAAATATCGGTCCAATCGTAGTTAATCATCGTCTGGGAACAATCGGCGTAGCCCATAATGGCAATCTGGTCAATTCGTTTACTTTGCGCGAACAGCTGGAAAAAAAAGGATCAATCTTTCAGACGACCACTGACAGCGAAGTAATTCTTCATCTGGTGGCCAAATCCAGACATCAGACAATCGAGAAAAAAATCCTCGATGCCGTTAAAAAAATTAAAGGTGCTTTTTCATTGGTCTTTATTACGCGTAAAAAGTTGATTGCTGTCCGTGATCCTCATGGTTTCAGGCCATTGGCCATAGGTAAAAAAGGGAATAGTTATATTTTTGCCAGCGAAACCTCCGCTTTTGATTTAATTGGTGCCGAATATGTCCGTGATGTAAAATGTGGAGAAATGCTTGTTGTCGACGAAAAAGGGATGAAATCGTATAAGATTGATGAGAAGATTGCTCCACGACACTGTGTTTTCGAGTTTATCTATTTCTCCAGGCCCGATAGTCAAATTTTTAATGAGTATGTTGATAAAACACGGCGAAAATTGGGAAAAAACCTGGCCCTGGAAAATCCCTGCGATGCGGACATCGTTATCAGCGTACCGGATAGCAGCAATACCGCAGCTCTTGGTTACGCCGCGCGCAGTGAAGCCAAATTTGAGATCGGCCTTATCCGCAATCACTACGTCGGTCGTACATTTATACATCCTAAACAAAGTTCAAGAGATATGAATGTGCGGATAAAGTATAATACAGTCGGTGGGGTTATCAAGGATAGAAAAATTATTATCGTTGATGATTCAATTGTACGTGGTACGACATTAAAGGCTCTCGTAAAAAGATTACGAGCGGCCGGAGCGAAGGAAGTGCATATTCGTGTAAGCTCCCCCCCGATCAGATATCCGTGTTTTTACGGTATGGATTTTCCAACCAAAGAAGAACTTATTGCCAGCCAGAAAGAAATTGATGAGATCGCCAGGTATTTAGGCGTTAATTCTTTGAAATATTTGTCCCTGGAAGCGATGTTAAAGGCGATGCCCAAAAACAATGGTCAGGAATATTGTACGGCTTGTTTTAGCGGGGATTATCCGGTTGAGATTGAAGAGAAACAATTTAAAGAACGTAATGAACGCAAAGAAGAATAATTTCTGGCTATCCCGCCTCGATTATCTATTTGTCCTGAGACCGATACTCTTTTACCCTGGTTGGTCGACCATGCTGGCCGGCTATTATATTTATACCAAATCTCAGTGGTTTCCTGATTTTACACACGATGATACGGGCATTATACGGATTATCCTGCTTATCACCGGTTTTGGAATGATCATGGGAAGCAGTTTTGTACTTAATCAGTTAAAAGATATTGAAAGTGATAAGAAAAATAGAAAGTTGTTCTTTATTGCAGATGGAATTTTGTCGGTAAAAACAGCAAAAAGGGAGGTTCTGCTACTGACACTACTTGCATTTTTAATAGGTTTTTCCATTAAAATTGAAGTTGGAATACTATTTATTATCTTTTTTCTGGTTACCGGTATCTTTTATAACTTTCCACCAGCCCGTATGAAAGACCGGCCCTGGGGAAGTCTGCTGGCAAATGCCCTGATGGGTTGGTTAGCTTTTAGTATCGGATGGAGTGCCCGGCAACCGCTTGAATTTCAACTGGTGATTGATTCACTACCATATTTTTGTTTTAACACAGCACTCTATTTATTTACATTGCTGCCGGATAAGGAAGGGGATGATTCTTCCAGGAAAAAAACACTTGCGGTGGCCTATGGATTGAAAAAAATGGTCTACTGGGCATTCATTCTTTATGCCGCCGGCTTGTTGATTAGTATCCAATTGGGAGATTATCAGGCGTTACTCTTTTATTTATTATCGATTCCATTTTTTATACGAACAGTTATCCACGCAGAGGTCTCAGATACCATCCGTGCCACTAAGTACGGTATTTTGTTTTTTGCACTAAGTATATGTATTCGCTGGCCATTTTATTTTTTACTGATGGTTATCGGTTTTTTCGGGTCAAAATATTATTTTAAGAAGCGATTTGCATTCGATTATCCAAATTTTTCAGGGAAATAAATGATTTTATTGCATGAAAATACCTGTGATTATTGCGGGACCTGTGTGGGTGTCTGCCCGGAAAATTGTATCGAGTTAGAAGAGATGGTATTAAGGATAGATCATGAATTATGTACCAGGTGTAATAAATGTGTCTGGGTTTGTCCGGTTGAGGCATTGTACAGGGAAGATGATAAATGATCATAAAGGATAATTACGATATAATTATTGTCGGCGGAGGGCCGGCGGGCTGCCTGGCGGCATATACAGCAGCTAAAAAGAATGTATCAGTCCTGCTGCTGGAAAAAGACCGGGATATCGGATCTCCCGTGAGATGTGCCGAAGCGGTAGGAAAAGATGGCCTGGAAAAAATTCTTGATGAAGGAATTGATCCCCGTTGGATTGCAGCAACTATCAAAAAATTCCAATTTGTGGCACCGGATCATACTATAATCTATCCCCAGGTTTCTATGACCGGCTATGTCCTGCAACGCAAGCTGTTTGATTATGACCTGGCTATGCGGGCGGTAACCGCAGGAGCACAAATAATTACGAAAATATATGTTAACGGATTATACAAAGAAGAAGGTCGGATTTCCGGTGTTCTTTGTCGAATCGGCAATGAGCAGCGGACTATTAAATCCAGGATAGTCATTGGGGCCGATGGCGTGGAATCCCGTGTTGCCCGTTGGGCCGGTATCAATACAACCGTTTCTTTATCTGATATGGAAACATGCTGTCAGGTGACTCTCGCCAATCTCCGGATCGCAGATGATACCTGTATTTTTTACTTTTCCCAGGAAAAATTCCCGGGCGGATACGGATGGTTGTTCCCCAAGGGCAATGGGACGGCAAATGTCGGACTGGGGGTCTCCGGTACAAAAGCCCGCCACGGATCCCCATCTTCGCGGTTGCAAGTGTTTGTGAAAGAAAATTTTCCTGGAGCTTCTGTATTGAACAAAACGATTGGCGGCGTTCCCTGTTCCAGACGATTGCCCAAATTATCTGCAGACAGAATCCTTTTGGTCGGCGATGCCGCTCTCCAGGCAAACCCGGTCTCCGGTGGTGGTATTGCGACCGGAATGACCGCGGGTAAAATCGCAGGGCGTGTGGCCGCTGAAGCGATAAAGGCAAATGACCTATCCGGAAGTTTTCTTAGAAGATATGAAAAAGAATGGGATAAAGTGTGTGGAAATGCTCAGAATCGTTACTATCGTTTGAAAGAGGCAATCAGTAAGTTGAGTGATGAGCAACTAAACAAAACTGCCCATTCCTTAAAAGATATTCCGCAAAAAAAACAAACTTTGGTTAAGATATTTCAAACAGCATTAATAAAACAACCGGCATTATTAGTCGATATTGTCAAAACGCTGAGTCCTTTTTCTTAAATAAAATACTTATCCCATTGACTTTTTTTATATATAACATTTAGACATTATTAATCGGGTCTATCCATAGCGCAGCACAATGCTGCAAACAAAGAAAAAAAATCGTCCACGGATTTCACGGATTAACACGGATTGACACGGATTTTATTTAAAAATTTTTTAAAAAGATTTTTTTTAATGAAAAGTGATAATATTGGTATAAAATTTCTAAAATTAATCTATGCGTCGTTGCGTCGTTGCGTCGTTGCGT
>CAZBBC010000038.1:0-6234 GCA_964489835.1 uncultured Calditrichota bacterium | reverse complement strand
GTCGTTGCGTGAGAGCGATCAATCGTTTGGGATCGCTGCGGCACTGTGAGAAATAAAATATTCCGCCTTGTACAAATTTTGCTAAAATAACAAAAATTTTGGCTATAATAGAATAAATATAGACGGGTAAACGCAGATAGGCAAAGAAATTGTCCACACTGCTTTCGGCATTCTGCTCACTGCATTCTTAAAACAATGCCATGAAATACATCCTGGAGATCTGAACGGAGGTGATTTGGTAAAACTGTTTAATCGATTACAAGCCAGTTTGAAAAAAACGCGGGAAGGAGTTTTTGGTAAACTGAACCGCATTTTTACTGCGAAAAGAAAGATCGATGATGATTTATTGGAAGAGATTGAAGAGATCCTTATCGCCGGTGATGTAGGTGTAAATACAGCGCTGAGTATTATCGATAAGATAAAAGAACGGGTACGGATTGAAAAATATGAAACCAGTGATGAACTGGAATTTTTAATCCGTGATGAAATAGAAAATATGCTGCTATCCCCACCGAAGGATACCGGAAGGGCTTTATCTATAGTCCTGGTTGTAGGGGTGAACGGTACCGGGAAAACAACATCCATTGCCAAAATGGCTTATCGGTACAAGAAGGAAGGGAAAAGTGTTCTGTTGGCAGCAGCCGATACATTCCGTGCCGCTGCGATAGAACAATTATTGATATGGTCGGAGCGGGTGAACTGTGATATTATCAAACATCAGGATGGTGCCGATCCTTCAGCAGTCGTTTATGACGCTATTTCCGCCGCTCAGGCAAGGAACATGGATTATCTGATCATAGATACTGCCGGACGTTTACATACAAAATCAAATCTTATGGCTGAATTAAATAAAATTTTCCGGGTAATACAGAAACGAATACCGGATGCACCGCATCAGGTGATTTTAGTCCTGGATGCCACAACCGGACAGAATGCGATTAATCAGGCGAAGGAATTTAAAAAGGTGGCGAGCGTCAATTCAATATTTTTGACCAAGCTGGACGGCACCGCAAAAGGAGGCGTTGTTCTGGCGATAAATAAAGAATTACAGATCCCGGTCAAATATATCGGTACCGGTGAGAAACTGGAAGACATGGAAGTTTTTAATGCCCAATCATTTGTAGAAGGATTGTTTTTAAAGGAATGAAAAAAGTACACATCACATCACTCGGGTGTGCGAAGAATCTTGTTGATTCAGAGGTTCTGGGTGGTCAGCTAAAACAGAGAAATTATACCCTGACAAAATTTCCTGAGGAAGCAGAACTGATCATTATCAATACCTGTGGATTTATTAAAGATGCAAAAACAGAATCGATACAAGCGATTTTCGAAGCCTTAAAGTTGAAAGAAAGTGATAAGGATAAACAGGTCTTTGTTACCGGTTGTTTTTCTCAACGATATAGAAACGAACTGGCCGATGAAATCCCTGAGATTGATGCCCTGTTTGGTACGGAAGATTATAAAGGTATTCTGGAGCGTCTGGGAGAGAATCGATTTCATGCAGAAGATTTGTATAAGGCCCGTGAGTTATCCACACCGAAACATTTTGCCTATTTAAAGATCAGCGAGGGTTGCAATCATACCTGTGCTTTTTGTGCAATACCAAATATACGCGGTTCGCATCGCAGTAGAAGGATGGAAGATATATTAGATGAGGCTAAAATATTAGCCCGCCAAGGAGTTAAAGAATTAATTATCGTATCCCAGGATACCTCTTGTTATGGAAAAGATATCTATCAGAAATCCAGAATTATTGACCTGCTTACACAGCTGGCGACTGAAGATATGTTTACGTGGATACGACCGCTCTATTGGTATCCCTCTAATTTTCCGACCGAATTTATACATATGATGAACAGGTATGATAGTATTATTCCCTATCTGGATATGCCGGTTCAACATGCCAGTAACCATGTGCTTGAACAAATGCGACGGGCGGAAAAAAGAGAGAAGCTGATAAAAATGTATGAAGATATCCGGAATATCCGTTCTGATATTGTATTGCGCACCACTTTTATTGTTGGACATCCTGGTGAATCTGAGTCAGATTTTAATTTATTGAAAGAATTTCTTAAAAAAATTCGTTTTGATAGGGCAGGAACTTTTAAATATTCTGATGAGGAAGACACTGCGGCTTATGCGTATGATAATAAGGTCAGTGAACAGGTCGCGGACCTGAGGTATTCGGAATTAATGGAAATTCAACGTCAGATTTCAACCGAAAAAAACCAAAAATTAGTAAATTCACGACAGAAAGTTTTAATTGATACTTATGATCATCAACAGAAATACTATTCAGGACGAACCTTCCGGGATGCCCCGGAAATTGATAACGAAATTATTATTTCGGATCGAAAATTTAATCAGGATATCATTGGCACATTCAGAAATGTTATAATCACAGATGCCTCCGAGTATGAACTTTATGGTTCTTTTGACGTTAATTTATATTAATTGAATGTTGAGAGGGAAAATTGAGTATAAAGTTTACCTGAGGAAGGAATCTAAACCACAGAGGCCACAGAGTATCCTCTGTGCCCGCCAGTGGGTAGCCTGCCCGCCCTTTGGCGGGGATCCGCCTCCCGGGCGTGAAACTCATAAAGAATATTCATATAAAGATAGTATTGAGAAAATAAAATCTTATGATTTAGAAATTCCTGCTTAACTTGGGTGAGATATATGATATTGCTAAGTTGTAAATATATCTAAGGGCTGAGAATATTCGAGTTGAACCTCTAATAAATTTTAGGATTGGAAAATTAAAAGAAAGAATTAAGGGAGTAATTTTTAAGAGTTCACAGATTAAAAGCGATTAATAATTAAAAATTTGGAGTAATTAGTAAAAGCCATCAAGAAGTTTGCTTCATTTATTTTCATTTTTAATTCGTAATTCTTAATTCATAATTATTTTTTATGCTCTGTGGTTATTTTTTACGCTACCAAGAACAATGTGGGGACATATGAAATGAAAAAAATTGTATTAATTCTAACCTTAATTTTAATCAATGCTGTGTGGGGGCAATTTTACGAAGAGAATCGTCAAGCCGGTAGTGGTAGCCCATTTTTTAGCATTGAATTATTCCGTACCGTTTCTGAAGATTTTAAATCCGGTCGGGTATATATTTATAGTAATATTGTCAATGATGATTTGACCTTTGTAAAATATGACACGCTCAGCGGATTTCGGGCTGAATTTGAATTGGAAGTATCGGTAGTTGACGAAGATGAGGAGCGCCAATTTGCTTCTCGCAATATTCATAAAGAGGTTTATGAAACTGACTTTAAGGAAACAAATAATCGTGATAAAAATATTCTCCTGACGGTCGCATTTGACCTGCCTGCCGGTGAATATATTCTAAAAGCTCAGATGCGTGATCTTACTACAAATAAAGTAGTTTCACGCAAAATTGAAATGAAGATGTACGATTACGATCATAACGAAATCGATATGAGTGATATCCTTTTCGTAAATGAAGCAAAATTTGATAGCAGTGGTAAACCAATCCATTTTTCCCCACGGGTAATGAACAATTTTTCCCGGGAAACACCAATGATATATCTTTATACCGAAATCTTCAGTCATGAGTACCCGGCAACGGTTAGTATAAAATATCAACTGGAAAATGAGGCAGAGGAGATAGAAATTGATACGGTCATATTTAAGGAACTGACCGGACCATTAACCTCAAATGTTTTTGCCCTGGATAAGCGGAAAATTAAAAAGAATCGATACCGTTGTATTGTCACCGTGCAGAGGGGAAAGCGCACAGTAGAACGATTCAGGAATTTGTCGTTTTATTGGGTAAGCGTTCCGGAAACCAGCGAGGATATTTCAGATGCCATACGGCAAATGCGTTATCTTTTAAATTCTGATACCCTGGACACCTATGAGGAAGCACCCTTGCCGGTACAACAGGCATTTTTTCAACGCTACTGGGCGGAACGGGATCCGAATCCGAAAACAAAAGCCAATGAACTTATGGAAGAGTATTTCAGTAGAATAAACTTTGCGAATAGGGAGTATTCCAGTTATAGCGATGATGGTTGGCTTTCTGATCGGGGAAGAATATTAATCAAATTTGGTTATCCGGACGATGTCGAAAGGCATCCTTTCGAGATGGATAGTGTCCCATACGTCATCTGGCGATATTACAGCCTGCGGAAAGTGTTTGTTTTTACTGACAGAAGCGGCTTTGGGGATTACCGGTTATTACCCAGTTATCAGGGTGAGGAATATCGGTAATTTTCTTATTCTTCATCGTAACCAAATATATTTGATATCTATTTTCTTTGAATATTGAACAAGGATTAACGAATATCGATTTTTGAAGTAATGTAAATAAAAAAAATCTGATTACAAAAAGGTCGAAAGAATAGCCAATATTTCTAGAACTGCACTGGATAGGTTTTTTCTAAATTAAAACTCATCGATTAGTATCAATTCTTAAATCAGAAATCGTTAATCCTTGTTCGAAATTCAAATCTCAGAAATAAACACCTCCCATTAATAAAAATATCTTTCCGACGATTTGGTTTTTAAAAGATAAATATATTTGCTGACTGTCATTTGTTTTATATCTTGCCTATAGCCATTCAACTTTGTATATTTTAGGACTCGAACCCACCGCCAATATATACAATCAGCACCTGTAGCTCAACTAGGTAGAGCAGCGGACTCTTAATCCGTTGGTTCGGGGTTCGATTCCCTGCAGGTGCACTCTTGTGGTGCCAACCTCTGGGTTTTCCCCCTACCCAAATTTGGTACTGCAACAGAGAATGACGATAACGCTCGGTTTAGAGGTTGTCCCCCGGCCTTCTTACCAGCCAGTCATTCTCTGTTCTTTTTTTCAGGGAACTAATAGTTCCTTTGGTGGTTATTTAAAATATGGGGACGATTTGGCTTCGACGGGCAAGATGCGGTTACGGATGGCATTCCGGGATTTCCAGATAACCCGCTGATTATCTGGTAGCACGTTAAGTGCCGATTATGATTACGCAATGGCAGCCTAGATAGAGCTGTCACATCCTGACTTACACTCATCTACCAGGGTTTATCAGGATGCCATTTCAGGTAGATCGGTCCTTGATGGTGTCAGTACATTAAGGATCGTATTTTACTGGCTCGCATGGTTGTTGGTCGGTCATTATACCTGCACCTGTGTTAAACCTAAGTAATGACTAAGAATGTAGAGGTCTGTAAAAGTGCTTGTCCGGACCCGGGTTCAATTCCCGGCGTCTCCACTGGTTCGTTAAGCGTTGAGCGCAGAGGGTAGAGCCTCAAAAGTAGAAGAGAGAGGAGAGAAGGGGGAAGAGTAATTTGCTCCTCTCTTTTCTCTCTTCTCTTTTTGGCTTAGGCACCACGTTCAACGCTCTGCGCTTCACGCTCTACGGGAGAAAAATGTCCGAGACACTAATTATCGCTATCTTGGCAATAATCGTATTTTATCTCCTGATATTGGTGAAAAAGCAGCGTAAAAAATCGCGTGATGTGAAACAGCGGATAAAAAACCGGGCCTGGCGAAGAGACTAAATAAAAAAGAAAGCAGAAAGCTGAAAGCCGAAAGCAGTGAGTCGGAAGGTGCTGTTTACTGTTTTCTGCATTCTGTTTTCTGCTTTTTTGATACTTTATTACATATCTTTAGAATTCATGATATTCTAGGTAAACCGAGTATCAGGTATCCAGACCATAGTATTGACATTCTTTTGAATTGTATCTAAATTTATCCGTTGTTTTTTGGATATCATGGATCATGATTATCGGGAAAGCGAGAGTAGCTCAGTTGGTAGAGCACAACCTTGCCAAGGTTGGGGTCGCGGGTTCGAATCCCGTCTCTCGCTCTTTTATTTTTAAGGCGACGTACCGCACCCGCCTGAGGCGGGCAGGCGTGGCTAAGGGAGAGGTCTGCAACCCGCCGCAGGCGGGCAAGTCCGCCTTCATATGAACTATAATGTTTATGTGCTGAAAAGTGAGCACGATTTAAAACGATATATAGGTGTTACAAATAATCTTAAGGAACGAATTTTTGAGCATCAAAGTGGTCTGGTAAAATCAACTAAGAATCGTAGACCGCTTAGATTAGTATATACAGAAGAATATGAAAATAAATCAGAAGCATTGGCAAGAGAGAAATTTTTTAAATCGGGCCAAGGTAGAGAATATTTAAAGACTGTGTTAAATATTTAAGGCGACGTACCGCACCCGCCTGAGGCGGGCAGGCGTGGCTAAGGGAGAGG
>CAZBBC010000037.1:0-33871 GCA_964489835.1 uncultured Calditrichota bacterium | reverse complement strand
TTACCAACCAATCTGCGAATCTCAATTACAACGGATATTATGGGAGCATCGCATTCATTTATTCCAAATCCGGACAACAGAATTAGTCTGATTATTGATGCCACCCACCCCAATGACAATCCGGAACATTATAATCTGGGGATCGAGTACGGTCTTTTTGAACAATACTTTCTTAGAGCAGGATATCGTGGAAATACCGACGAAGAAGGCATGACAATCGGTGCCGGCACGCATATGACGATTGCTGATAAAACAGAACTAACCATAGACTATGCTTATGCTGATTTTGGTATTTTTAATGCCGTTCAGCATTTTAGTTTTGGAATAAAATTTTAACTTCCTATGAGAAAAATTAGCACGATACTTTTAATTTTGATTCTCTCCTGCGCCGGCTATACAGAAATAATCAAGCGCAGCGCTAACCTGATCACTGAAATCACCACGATCAGAAATAATATGCCCGGTTCAGGTAGTGAAGGGTTTGTTTTACCATCGGAGGAGGATCTTTTAAACTGGCAAACTCTCATGTTCTTTTTTATTCAGGCGGACACATCGCGGGTCGACAGTCTCATACAGGCACATTTTTCTTTTTATCAATTGTATATATTTACCGACACAGGTTTTGAGAACCGGACGTATTATCTGCTCCGAGAAAAGCATCCGCTCACCAAAGGTTGGGGTACTTATATTTTTAATACCACGCACCGCAAAGAACTGGCGATTGAGATGCCGCATCCCTGGTATGACACCAATACCTATTCTGAGGGCACCGATATTTTCCGTCGCACCGAAGCCAAATTTCTTCTGATGGCCGGCACCCACCGCTGCGCAAACAGCGCCTTCAGTGAATGTGACGGAACGACCAGTTCCTGTGGCGGCAGCAATCTGCCCTATCCCGTTTCCGATATGGCCCATTTCACAGAAAGCGTTTTTCAAATCACCCACCAGGAAATCATTGATTCAAATCCTGAAACCTACGCCATCAATGTCCACGGACACAGTAACAGCAATTGCGAGGACATTTTTCTCAGTAATGGCAGATCCGATGGTTCCTGGCCTTTACTCTACTCCTTGAAAAATAGCCTGCTGGCCTCGGGTGGATTGACCGTGGCCGTTGCCGGTGACGGGACCTCTGTGTGTTCATTAACCGGAAGCACCAATGTTCAGGGAAGATATTCCAATGGTTCGACCAATCCCTGTTCACAGGAGGCTTCCGCCACAAACGGTTACTTTATGCACATCGAACAAACCAGATTAGTACGGGATAATTATCTGCAATACAAAAAACTGATCGATGCTTTAAATACTCATATTCCCGAAATACCGGTTTCACGGATAGAAAAGCCGGAGAATATACACGAACAATTTTATATGGTTGCTTACCCCAATCCCTTCAACAACGATATTTCTATTTTACTAGATCAACCCGTCCGGAATCATGTCAGTTTAAAGATATACGATCTTAAAGGAGGCCTGATAAGAGTCCTGCATGAAGGCTATCTGGCCAGGGGTGTTTACCGCTATCATTTGGAAACACCCTTTCTGGCATCAGGGATTTATTTTTGTATTCTGCGGTCGAATGAATCCTATCAAACAATTAAATTGATCCTTGTACGATAGTGTGATCTGGTAGAAAATATTTTTTCTCTTAAACAAATTCCATAAATTAATCGTGATCACTTAATCGGAGTAACATCATGGAAAATGTCAAGTTTGAGAAAGAAATAAATTGTACCCGGACCGGCTGTACCGAAGAGCAACCATCGCTAAAGCTTAAAAAGATTGTTCCCAGAGGTAATAAAACCACGGCCTACTATGTGTGTAAATGCGGGGCAAAAAAACAATATGAAAATTGGCATTAATATTGAACTGAAATACTACCGTGTCTGAAAAGCTGAATTCAGGCCCAATTCAAATGATGAATTCTGCTCCGGCTTCAATATGGTTAGATTACTGTCGACAGGAGCCAGATCGGTCAAATCACGTACAAATGCATTTTCAAACAGACGAGGGTATTTTATATTTTTACCAGTAAATAAAATTCAGACAAAAGACTGGTGTTGCAACAAATAAAAATTTAATTTGAATAACCGACGGATTATAGTTAAGCATTTTTAAGTTATATGGTGTTTTTAGAACGGAAAAAAATTTTAAATCAAATCAATCGTGTCGGTTTAAAAAATTGATTCAATGAATGATTACTAAGGAATTATACTAATTCAGCTGATTATATAGAGAATAAAATATATTCATTTAACTTTAATATCAGGAGGGGTTTGTGATGAGATCATTGATGTTCGTTGTTCTGCTTTTAATTATCAGTAGTTTTGGAAGTCTTTACGCGCAGGGCTTTTATATCGGTGCAGGTATCGGAAATACTTTCTACGGTACCGAATTTAAGGACCTGGATAATGAAATCACCAATTTGGATGAAAATGCCACCGGATATAAATTTTTTGGTGGTTTTTCAACACCGACCATTTTTGGTATCGAGGGCGGTTATCGCAGTCTGGGGACGGTAAAGACAAATATTTCTAATTTATCTTTTGAGTCCAAAACAACTGGCTGGGATGTTTGCGGGATGGCCCGTCTGGAGGTTCTGATGATCCTCGATCTTTTTGCCAAAGCCGGGGCTTTTTTCTGGAAGACTGAAAGTGGTTTGGTTGAAAATCTCGTAGGGGAAAGCGGGACTGCCTTTACCTGGGGACTCGGTGCCGGTGTGCATCTCGGCCCGATTGGTGCCCGGCTGGAATGGGAAAATTTTCAAGTGGCCGATCCCGAAACAATATCAATGCTATCGGTCAGTGCCACTTTCGGTTTTTAAACCAATGGCCGGGATCTGACAGCGGTTTAACTGCCTCAAGGGTGGGGATAATAAAAAGATAAAACCATAAAGTTATACTCAATTTGGAATTTAAAATTGAGATTTGTTTCGGATTTAGGATTTCGTGCTTAGAATTTTTGAAATCATTTAGTAACTACTGGATTTCTGGTAAATCTATACAGGCTATTGGTTTTTAACTTTCTGGATCTTAAACCCAGAATTCGAAGAATTACATAACCATATACCAGTAAAAATAATGTTGATACTAAATAAATAGTAAGCATTTAATTCTTCCCTGTAGGTTATTCTATCAATTTAGTCTAATAATATAAAAAAAGACTATAAACAGGAAGATATTACTAACATAATTTACGGCATTTATCTAAAGAAAGCTATATTTGGATGATATAACCTTCAAACATTCAAAAGTCAAGCAGCTTCTAAAGACTATTTATTATAGTGAAAATCATAGAGAAGCAATATGTTTATAGAAAAATCAAGTTTCCCCCTCTCCCAAAACCCCTTCTCTTGAAAGTTAAAGGAAAAATACGCTATCACTGGCCGGGAAACGGCATCGATGAATCCCTGCGCTTTTACGACAGCAGCGCTTTGAATAAAGAGCCATACGACATCGTAATCGTCGGGGCGGGTTTGGTTGGCTGTGCCTTGGCCTATCAGCTGTCTCAATACCAGTGCCGTGTTCTTTTGATTGATAAGGAATACTTTGTTGGCGAAGGAACCAGCAAAGCGAACAGCGCCTTACTAATTACCGGTTTCGATACACCAACCGGTTCTCTGGAAACACAACTATGCACGGAAGCTTCGCAATTATGGCCGGGTGTGTGCCGGAAGTTGAAGATTCCTTATGAATCCTGTGGCTGTATCATTGCCGCCTTCAATTCTGATGAAGTATCGGTCTTAAAAAAGATACACCAACAGGCCCGGGCTAATGGTGTTGATGATGTGTGTTTTATTTGTGGTTCGGATGTCCGCAAAATGGAGCCCCGTATTAATCCCAGGGTCCAGGCCGGCATTTATTCACCGCGGGAGGCCATTGGCGATCCATTCGGGACAACGATTGCCTTTACTGAGGCCGCTCTTATAAATGGTGTTGATATCCTTCTGGGAACAACTATTGTTAGGGTTGAATCTGAATCCGGTTCAATAAAATCCCTGATAACTTCTGCCGGAAAGCGGATCAGGTCGCGAATCCTGATCAATGTGTCCGGACTAGGCAGCCGGGAATTGGCCAATCAATATGGCGGAAAAAATTTTGATATCAATCCACGGCGGGGACAGTTTTTAGTATTCGATAAATACAGCCGTTCACTGGTTAAGGGGATATTACTTCCTGCCCCCCACACGGTCAAAGGCAGAGGCATATTAGTCATCCCAACTATCTACGGTGGACTGCTTGCCGGTCCCACGGCAGAGGATCTGCCGTACGGAAACAAAAATCCAACCGATACCACCGCAGAAGCAATGCAAACATTGCTGCTCCGGGCAACACATCTCTGTCCGGCAATAATCGATCAACCGGTCATTGGCCACTATGCAGGAGCACGCTGTAATTGCGCTCAGGGCAGTTATATCATCCGCTATAATGATGGCCTCCCCGGAGCAGTCACGGTTACCGGGATCCGCTCAACCGGATTTACGACCTGTCTTACACTGGCAGATTATCTCATCGAAGGGTTGTCAAAAAATTGTGGTTTATCGACAATCCGAAATCCCTATTCCGTGGATAGCCGACCGGAAAACCGCTGGCCGGTTTGGTGGCAAAGGAAATTGAATGATAGCAACCTAGTAAAGAAAAATCCGGCATACGGCCAGATCGTCTGTACCTGTGAACAAATCTCTGAGGGCGAAATCATCGATGCCCTGAATTCTCCTCTACAACCAGTCACTCTTAATGCCATCAAACGGATGACCCTGGCCCGGATGGGGAGATGTCAGGGATACGGATGTCTGACAGAATTGGCGGAAATCGTTTCAAAGCATCATGGGATCCCTCTTCAAAGCGTAACCATTAACGGACCGGGAAGTGAATGGTTTCTTTCAGAGGCTATTTGATTTCGGATTAGAATCCTGCAGAGGATTCGAGTGAAGTGAAAACCAGATTTAAAATCCGAAATCCTATTTACTAAATCCTAAACAAATACAAAATTCAAATAACCAAACTCTAAACAAGGAAGTATACAGGGCTTTGGCATTAAGTCTTCGGGAGTTTTAACTTTAGCCTTTATTTCTAAATTATTATAAAACCCCAAAAAACTCTCCTATATGAATATTATTTGAATCCGACGAAAACAGGGAGTAACTTTATGCTTTTTAATATATTCACGATTGTTCATCCGATACAAGGTTTTAAAGATGTTTCACCTAAATTTTCAGGACATTGACAGGATTGATGGTATCATGTTTTTTACGGCTGACTAAAGATTCATGCTAAATAATGAACAGATTAAAAATGGCCTGAAGTATTCAATTGCCGAAGGCTCCTTTGCCAATATCTATGCTAATCTGACCGGCGGGCTTTTTCTTCCTGCTTTTGCCCTTTTGTTAATGGCCAGTGATTTTACGATTGGCTTGCTGGCATCCATTCCATTTTTCAGTACCATTGCCCAGATATTCGGCTCACTGCTGGTTGAACGATTCCGGCAGAGGAAAAAAATTACCATTATCTTTGCCTTCATATCACGCATACTGTGGGTACCAATCGTTTTATTGATTGTAATATTTTTCGATGTGAATCGAGATTTATTATTATCACTGATCATTATAATAATTATTGTTCATCATATTTTTGGTTCGATTTGCGGCGTAGCCTGGCTTTCCTGGATGTCCAATCTCGTTCCGTCGATTATCCGAGGCAGATTTTTCGGTTTACGCAACAGCTTTATGGGGATTATCACTATAACAGTAACCCTGGTAGGCGGTTTATTTCTTGACTGGTATAAAGGTTCCTTTACTGATTACTCTCCCTCTAATTCTTTTCTGATCCTCTTTTCTCTTGCTGTTGTGGCCGGTCTGATCAGCCTTTTTCTATTATCCAAACAACCCGATGTTGAAGAACCCATTCAGAAACCGTTTACTATAAAATCAATTTTTTCAGAACCTTTTAAAAATATTCAATTTAAGAAACTGCTTCGATTCACCATGCTCTGGTCATTCGCTGTCAATATCGCTTCACCTTTTTATATCATTTATATGCTAAAAGATCTGCATCTTTCCTATACTCTGATCAGTTCTGTGACAATATTCGCGGCAATGGCAAATTTATTTGGGATGGGATTTTGGGGACATTTTTCGGATAAAAACGGCAACCGTCCCGTGGTCATTATCAGTGTACTGGCAGCATCTCTTCTACCATTTATCTGGCTTTTTACCGGTAGTTCGGCCTGGTCTGTCTATATCTTAATACCCTTACTGCACCTGGCCGGTGGTTTTTTCTTTGCCGGATATAATCTTTGTTCAGTGAATCTTCTTTTTGGTATTGCTCCACGTCAAAACAATTCCATGTTTATTGCTTTATGGTCGATGATCAATGGCCTGGCTGCAGGAATTGGCGCCATCTGTGGCGGTTTTATGGCAAATCGTATAAGTATTCATATTACTGAATTACCATTCGAGTGGGAATCAATCTTTAAAATAATTTTTTTATTTTCCTTTTTAATGCGCTTTTCGTCTGTTTTTATGCTACGGTCGGTACAGGATTCACGTGGTGTTTCACTTTCCCAGGCAGTACGCATCTTACGAAGCGTCAGAACCTGGGCGACGACCATGGGCTATCACCCCCTGCTCCAATTTTTCTTACCTGGTAGATATGAACATGATGACCTTACCGATGACCGGGAGATTTGGCCATTCTGGGATACCAGAGCCAGCTATTTACCGATCTGGTTGAGACGTGACGGTAAAACCTGAATTTCAACCTATCAAGATATACTTTATTACTCTTCCTAATCTCAAGAATTAAATTGGGGACTGACGATAAATTCCAAAAACATTTAATACTTGGATTTGGGATCAAACCGGAAGGCGGATCCCCGCTGGTGGGCGGGCAGGCTGCCTACTGGTGAATTTCATTTGTCATTGAGATTCGGTAATTGGGATTTGTTTCGGATTTAGGATTTAGGATTTAGGATATTATAAAGTTTGATCAAAAGTAATACAAATAACTGGCTTTGAGGACCGCGGCCCGATCAGCAATACGCATGATCCGGTCATCATGGCGCTCCCGGATTTCATTCAGCGCAAAATAGACCCAGCTTTTCGGTGAATAATTATAGGAAATCAGAAATCCGGCGATCACCTGTTCAATTTTATCTGAAGAATGCACGAACACATTATCCACATATAAGCGTATATTCAGATCGTTGATCGGTGTGAAAGAGAAAAAAGGGCGGGCATTATAGGTAATATCTTCAATGTTGTTATCCGGATTGCCTTCAACATAGACATCCATTGAAGTGCCAATCCTCATTTCATTCAGCATCTGCCATTCACAGAGTGCCCCCATGTAGGAGTAAAAGGCCAGATATTCGCGGGAATAGTTATAACCCCGTGTATATCCTCCCCAAACATTGGCATTCCATTTAGAAGAGGTATTGAACCAGGTAGAGAAACTGATATCATAAAAATCGAAATCAACATCAGTGTCCCTCGCTTTGCCGTATAAAGTATTAATTTCGAATCCCCAGTTATTCCGAAATTGCATATTATAACCGAGCAAACCACCATAGTCGGTAAAATGATCCGCCTTTTCGTAATAAAAAGCGGGTCCGACATAAATAAGAATGGATTTAATGTATCCCTGCTCAAAATACCAGCGGGGACCGGTCAATCCGACAAACTCCTTGGAACCCTTCCAGGGCACAAAACTGATTTGATCAAAAGAATCAAAGGTACTGTCGATCGTATTTCCGCGTATATAGGTCAACCAGTTATCCTCTGTCATGGTAAATCCGGCCGCACCGGCAAATCCGGTATGGGACTTATCAAAAGAATAGGCGACCTGATAGGCCAGTTGCCAGCTGGAGGTTCGGAAAGCCCCGTCAATATCGATCACGCCATAGGTATTATCAGGGGTGTGTTTTCCCACATACAATAAACCGACCGAAGAGTTGCCGAAAATCTGCCGCTTGAGGCGCCCGGAGGTAAATACCGCCCGTGGTTCGGTCATGGGAACATCCTCATCTATATAATCGGTTTCCGCAGTCATGGCCACAAACCCGCCATATTCCCAATCATCCAGACGTCCGAAAGCCTTTGATCCCATGATCAAAGGGACTTCCTGTCCATCGGGTAATTTTTTGCCAATACGCCGGGAATAGAATATTTCCAGGGGACGGTAAAATCCACTACTACGAAGTTTACCTGAGGGCATAAACACCTCATTGCCTTCGGTAAAAAAGGGACGCTTTTCGGCAAAATATGATTCGTAACGCGAAATATTAAAATCGTAGGGATCTGCCTCAATCTGGGCAAAATCAGGATTAACGGTCATGGAAAAAGTCAGTTTGGGTGAAGGATTGTAAAAGGCATTGAATCCCAGATCGAGATCGGTATCGTATCTTTTGTCATTAGTATAGGTGGCATTGGAGATCGCCACCGGATAGAGTTCCAGGTTCAATCCCTTTATCGTTGGACGAAAATCCTGAAATTGGAGCCTGCCGAAACGCGATACACGCTGTCCTTCGTTCTCCTCGAAGGGACACCAATACAGATCCTCCCGGTTCAGGGCCACCCAGCGGTCAAAATCCAATCCCCAGGCAGTCAAAGATTCATCATACTGAATCGACTTATAGGGAATTTTCATTTCCACCACATATCCCCACTCATATACTTTTGCCCGGGCAAACCAGATCCCATCCCAGCTGTAATCTCGGTTACGGGCATCATCAATCAGTCGGCAATCGGCCCGGACACCGGCGGCGGTGACGGCGAATTTATAGGCTGTACGTTCATCCCCATAGGTATCCAGCATCAGGGAGACAATATCCCCGCCCAGGTCATCGAGTTTGCCTTTCTTCTGCTCAATATTCCGGTAGTCGTCATAGCCGATGATCAGGCAATACAGAGCCTCCTCTGAAGTAAGCAATTTGGCTACTGTTTTTCGAGAGGGTTTTTTGCTAAAATAAGGCTGGCTCTGAAAAAAATTTGCCGCCGAATCGGCTTTATTCCATGCAGGTTCAATCATACCATCAATGGTGAGATCTGTATTCGTTTTCCTGAGCACCATTACTTTATCAGGATTAACCGCTGCTACCGTACCAGCAAACAGAAAGGAAATAATCAGAAATCGTAAATCCATATTCACCTTGTTGACAGGATAATATGATCAGAATTGTATGATAGAATATAATCACTAATGATTTATAATTCGTAAATTTTCGCATAATGTTTCAAGGATGTCAAATAATTTAAGAACCTCATTTTATGCTAAATTACATATAAATCCCAATGTCAAAATCCCAATAAAAAATGGGTTGTAACTTAAAAAAGTGTCTCTTAATTTACTTTAACTCCTGCAGGGAGTCCTTAAGAACGTAAGATTATACTGTATGGAAGATAAAATGATAGTGTTAAAAAATATTACCAGGCGACTAAAATTAAGTATTATCTTGTTTCTCTTTTTGATAGTGCTGATGGTTCTTCCGGCAAAGAAAACCATTGCCGGACCCAATGATATTAGTCAAGACTTTAACACCCAATTGGAATTGGGCCCGGTTTGGCAAGGGCGTAATGATGTACAGATCCCGAATAATCAGGATGGCACTCGTTTTTCCCTGGTGGATCTGGTTGGTACTGGCCCGCTCTTCTCTGTTAGATTTTATTTTACCTGGCGGATTACCTTGAGACAAGATATCCGTTTGCTTCTTGCGCCTTTAAGCTATACCAAAACCGGAACTTTTTCCTCACCGGTAACGTTTGCCGGTCAGGCCTATCAGGCCGGGCAGGCGCTTGATGCCACTTACCAGTTCAATTCCTGGCGGTTGACCTATCGCTATAAATTTCACGATGGTGAACAATGGCACTGGTGGATAGGTTTCACAGCAAAAATTCGTGACGCCAAAATAAAACTGGAACAAAGCGGTATCTCCTCAGAAAAGACTGACCTTGGCTTTGTACCGTTGCTTCATTTGCGTGGTGAATATCACTGGAATAAACAATGGTGGATTTTTCTTGATCTCGATGCGCTGGCCGGGGGGCCGGGCCGGGCAGAGGATGTTACGGTTCAGGTCGCTTATGATTTAAATAATAACTGGGGTATATCATTGGGTTACCGGACAGTGGAAGGTGGTGCCGATGTCGAAGAAGTCTTTAATTTTGCCTGGTTGCACTATTTTATTACCAGTATTAATTTTACATTTTAATCTTACCGGTAATACCCGTTAGTTTCATCACGAGGGAAGAAGATTATCATGAGGAAAAAGGAAATACCGCCGCATAAAGTCGTTCTTTTGTCTGAGAGGCCCGTTAGCGATCAGCTGCAGTTAAAGGACCGGGCGCTTGGCGGGACGGCTGAGGGTATTACGATCTCCGATTATTTACAACCGGATAACCCCATTGTCTATGTGAACGAGGGATTTGAACGACTGACCGGTTATGCCAGGGAAGATGTCCTTGGGAAAAATTGCCGCTTTCTGCAGGGTGAGAAAACTGATCCGGCTACCATAGAAGAGATCAGACAATCAATACATGAAGAAAAACCCTGTACCGTAGAGATTTTAAATTACTGTAAGGATGGAAAAACTTTCTGGAACCGTCTTTCGATCACACCGATCCGCGATAAATCGGGCCGGGTAACTAATTTTCTCGGGATCCAATCAGATATTACCAGGCGTAAAAACTCTGAGAATGAACTTTACCGAGCATCAGCGGAACTAGAGCAGACCAATCAGCGCATGAAAAAAGACCTTGAGGATGCCCGGAGATTGCAATTGGCCATGCTTCCGGAAAATCTGCCGGAATTACCCTATTTAGAGATCGCGGTAGCAATGACAACCGCGCAGGAGGTCGGTGGAGATTATTATGACTTCTACCAGAATGATGATCTACTGACTTTTGCTATAGGAGATGCCACCGGTCATGGTCTTAAAGCCGGTACGATTGTTACGGCAACCAAAGTCCTGTTCAATTCTTTTTCTATGCTTGATGATCCAAAAGAAATTTTAAGCAAAATTTCCGTATCTTTAAAAGAGATGGGTTTTAAGAATATGTATATGGCTATGCTGATCGCCAAAATATTTGATAAGAAAATGGTTATTTCTTCCGCCGGAATGCCCTTTACATACCTCTATCGAAAGACAGAAGCAACGGTCACGGATATAGCATTAAAGGGGATGCCGCTGGGCAGTTTTCCCGGATTTGCCTATCAGTCTAAAAACATTGATATCAAGAAAGGAGACACTCTCCTGTTTTATAGTGACGGGTTGTCTGAATGCTTTAATCCTCAGGGTGAAATTTTTGGTGAATCGCGCATCAAATCTCTGTTCGCGAAAACAGCCCGGCATGCACCAGGAGAGATTATCAAAAAACTGACTAAAACAGCAACGGAATGGATGGGTAAAAGTCTACTGCGTGATGACATGACCCTTGTCGTAATGAAGGTTAAATAATCAGAGTCCTAAGCAATGGCCTGATAAATCAGTCGTATACCGGGTGTTGGATTTGGTTTTTGTTCATCCGTATAAATCATTAGATTATTCTGGGTATCAATTAAAATCAGAGGTAGAGCTTTATCTTTACTAAACAATTGAATATCTTCTTCTGTTTTAAATTCAATAATTTTTATCGTATCCTGTAAATTGAAGATGTTATTAATCCTTCCGTAAGTCATATCTTTCTCGAATAAGCAGCGACCGCGCAGGTGCCTGGAAATACGTTGTTCTTCTCCAATCTCTTTCATTTCATAGGGTAATTGATAGACTTCAGCCCGACCGAAAATATCCTCGAAATGTAATGCTGCCAGAGCATTTACTTCATCGTTTGACGTTAAAGCAAATAACTTACCGATGCCCTGCAAATCCAATTCGTCAATAACATCTTCTGAAAGTATATTTGCCAAGATCGCCTCCAGATTGTTTAAACGCGCTGATTCAACATTATCGGGATTGAAATCAACCATTAAAACGCGGAGTCCTACACTTTTTAGGATTTGTCCCAATTGCCTGGCCCAGGCGTGGGCACCAACGATCAGGACACCCTGGGGATTAGGCTCGGATACTTTCAGAAAACGGGCCAACGGAACAGCACTTAAGCCGTACAAAGTGACGGATGCAATAATCACAAAAAATGTTAAGGGAATCAAACGTTCGGCATCGCTGTAGCCGTTTGTCGATAAATCAATCGCAAAAATAGATGAGACAGCGGCGGCAACAATTCCCCTGGGCGCCAGCCAGGATAGAAATAATTTTTCTCTTAAATGCAAATTTTGCCCAACCGTCGATATAAAGACAGATAAGGGTCTGGCAATAAAGAAAAGAACAGCCAAAAAAACAAGTGTATTACCGTTTAGTTGTGCAAGATCCGCCATCTTAAGTCGGGCGGCCAGAATAATAAATAAGGTAGAAATCAGGATGACTCGTAAATTTTCCTTGAATTCCACAATATGCCTGATGGATACCTTTTTCTGGTTGGCCAGCAGAATGCCCATGATCGTTACCGTCAACAATCCTGATTCATGTTGTAAAAAGTTGGATATGATGAAAGTAGTTATAACCATCATGATAGCAGCGGAATTATGTAAATAATCCGGAATCCAATAACGCTTCAGGAATAGTATTATTATTTGGGCACCGATCCAGCCAATACCCACACCCAGAATCAGTGTTTTGATCAATCCCAAAATTGATACGGTTGTAAACTGCTGAAACCCACCGCTGATAATTTCTTCGAAGACCAATACAGCGATAACCGCACCCACTGGATCTATTATGATACCTTCCCATTTGGCAATGCTGTACAAATTTCCTTTCGGTCGAACCTGCCTTAGCAAGGGTAAAATAACTGTTGGTCCGGTAACAATCAGAATTGCGCCAAAGAGAAGGGCTAATTTAAATTCAAGATCGAGTATATAATAGGCAGCAGTGGTCGCCACGATCCATGTAATCAGAGCGCCAACGGATATCAGATTGCGGATAATTTTACCAACATTGCGGAATTCACTGAAACGCAGACTCAAACCGCCCTCAAATAATATGATACCCACCGAGAGCGAAATAAAGGGGAAGAGGAGGTTACCAAAGAGATATTCCGTATCAACCAATCCGCTAACCGGTCCGGCGACGATACCTAAAACCAGCAATAAAAGAATAGATGGCAAATGAAGTCGCCAGGCCAGCCATTGAGCAACCATGCCAAATAAGATAATCACGCCCAAACCAATCATATATTGTTCCGACAATTTTACCTCATAGATATTTAGTTTCTAACAAATCTGTATTTTTCAACCCATGTACTCAATGCGTTTTAAATAGATCGGGCATAGGGATTATATACATATCAGTCGCAAATGGGTTAAAATTAAAAATATAAAATAGATTTGTAATATAAAACAACCCGCTTGATCTTTATTTTTATTCCAGCTTATTAAATTTAGAAGAAAAAAGTTGCTGTGAACATCCAGTCTGCATAAAATAAAAATATTTCCCTCCATCAGGCCAAGATCTTATGAAGATGCCGTCCGGCCGGCATGCCCTCGTCCGCTTACAAGATGGTAAAATCGAGACCAGCTGGAGCGACGCCGTATCCAACACACTGGTACAAGGGACACCGGTAATGCTGACGATGAAAGAAGGAATGATCAGGGAAAGACGTCAACTACTGGTTAATAAAAGTCCCGAGGCACTCTATCAGACCGTTACGTCATTAGGTGGTCAGAAAGGTTGGTTATATATGAACTGGGCCAGTCGATCGCTTACGCACGCAGTAATGGTATTACACCGCCATGGACTTTAGAGCAACGACATAAAGCATCGAAGCAATCTCGGTCGCTGTATAGCAAGATTACAGTATGGTAAAACCGGACCCATTCAACTCATCTTACCATATCGGGATCCCAAATGGTGGCAGCAATGTGCATATCTTTTATCTCCTCGGTGGTATAATAATAGACAGTTACAATTTTCCCGTCTTCCCTGACAACCGATCGTGTATATCCGATATCGAATTTACGGGCATCATCACGTAGAAGAATTTCCTTACTCCAGGTTTTACCTTTATCTGAACTTATTTTCGCCCGTATGCTATAGGGAATATTGCGATACCCATAGGTAACACATATTCTGCCATCCGGGAGTTTTACTAAACTGGGAGGATTCCCGTTTCTTATTCCCCGATCCGTATCAGCAATTTTATTGAGATAATTCCAGGTTTTACCATTGTCCAGGGATTCGTGTACGGTAATATAATTTTTGGGTAACATCTTCTTCTGATCTAACGGCGGATCATATCTTCTGCGCATCGCCGTGATCAAATGATTTTCTGACATCCGAACCGTCGATGACATAACCGACCGGATCGTATCTGTTTCCGCCATCCATGACAGAAATTTGAGCGATTTCCCCCCATCAATGGTTTGCGCACAGAATGAACGGTCCTGAAGAGTCGCTTTTACCTTTTCATCTTTTGCGGAAAGAAAAAACAAGCAATCATTTGGTCCATTGACCAGGTAGTCCGTTCGTGTAGTGATTTCACCGACAGGTAAAGGAGGAAATCTAAAGGGACCATTCCACGATTTACCCCTGGTATAAGAGGTGAAAAAGCCTTCATTTCTCAATCTGATTGCTAAGTCGGGATGGGTAAAATCAATTTCATTTTTTAAATCGACAAAATCCTTTCCATTGCCAACAAAATTATCCGGATCCTCCACGGTCCAGGTTTCGCCACCATCCAGGCTCCGTGCCAGACCATAAGCCATCGGTTTCGTCCGGTCAACAGAGTGATGATACTTATTTTCTTTATAGTAGGCTTTAAAAAAACCAACCAGTATCTCATCTCCCCAATGCCAGATGCCATTATTGGCCGGCCAGGCGCCAAAACGGCCCGGTTCGTAATAGACGATCACATGTTTCCCCGGCACCGTTAGAAATTGACTTCTATCAACGCCCGCCGGATCCAGATCGGACAACCAGGCCAGATCATCCGAATTTTGTTCAGAATGTTTAATATTCGCCGCAGGGATCGATGCGATTTCTCCCTTATCCCAATGCCACTTAATCGTAAAAAATCCATAATCGGTACGTTCCCCATCATTATAAAATATCACTCGGATCGGATACGCCTGACCTAAATTCATTTTTATTTTAAGGGAGGATAATTCCTGATTTGATTCTGTCTTGAATTTATTATCAATTTCCAGGGTGGCAATTTTGTTTGTTTCCAGATAAAAACTGATCTCACCATCTGCAGGGGCGATAATAAAGCCGTTCCAGGCACCCGAGCTACCGGTTTGAAAATCCACGCTTTCATCCCAGTTTTGCTCCAGGGCGGTAAGAACCGTAACCGCCTTAATGCTGGTAAGATTTGGCTCACTATAGTAAATACCGATCAGACCCGGCTTATATTGACTGTCACTTTGACAGCTAAAAAAAGTGAGCGAGAGAGCAATCAACGTGAGAGGCACTCTAAACAAATCTGTTGTACAGCTTACGCATATCTTTCTCATTAAATATTGCATGCATTTCTCCGCTATTTACTAATAAGTGCTGACAGTAGCTTATTCAGAAGATTAGAATCTAGATACCGAAGAAAATTTAAATAACCTACATAAGCAATGGGAAAATCGCAATATATTTTTTAAAACCATAGCCGAAGGAAAGAAAATCAATCGAATTGTAATATTTACCCGACCGTTATCTGTTCTCTAATGGATTAGAAGTATCAGAAAAATTGGAAATTGATTTGAAAAACTTTTGAATTGTCCCGAATAATTTTGTAGTATCATAGATACTTTTGCTTTATTTGATGTAAGTATCTATCGACGATTGGTTCATATAATCACGTGGTGTTTTGCTATTGCCAATACCTCGTTTTACTTCGATTAAAGTCATTTTTACTCATTTAAATCATTTGAAAAACCAATGCAGAATTCTCACAACAAAAAAATATTGGTATTTGGAGAAGTCCTGTTTGATGATTTTGGCGATCCGGGAATTGTATTGGGTGGCGCACCATTCAATGTTGCCTGGCATTTGCAGGGGCTTGGTTTCAATCCCTTATTTGTCAGCCGGGTGGGTCAGGATCAAAACGGGCACCTGGTCCGCCAGCGAATGCAGGACTGGGGGATGACATTGGCTGGATTACAAACAGATAAAAATTATCCGACAGGACTTGTCACTGTAGATATTATTGACAACGAACCAAAGTTTAAGATTCTGGCCGATCAGGCTTATGACCAGATCAATGTTTCAGAAAAAGAAAATATATTATCGGATTTTCCTTACGAAGTAGTCTATCATGGCACACTGGCATTAAGAAATAAGACTTCATATTATTCATTAAAGAAGATCACAGGAAAAAAAGATATTAATATATTTCTGGATGTCAATTTACGCGATCCCTGGTGGCAGGCGGACCGATTAATTAAGAGTATCAAACAAGCAACCTGGGTCAAATGCAATGATGAAGAATTCAAAATTATCACGACACTGGCAGAAATCTCCTCAGATGATGAAGTACTGGGAGCATGGCAAATCTGTCAGAAATATAATTTGGACCTGATATTAGTCACTTTAGGGGCACAAGGCGCTCGGATTGTTGATGTAAATGGGAGGGTATGGCAGGGTAAACCGAAACCGGTCGATCAGCTAGCGGACACCGTTGGCGCCGGTGATGGATTTAGTGCCGTCACTTTGCTGGGACTTCTCTTAAACTGGGATATCAATATATTACTGAATCGAGCCATAGACTTTGCTGCACAAATTTGCCAAATGCGCGGAGCAATATGCAGCAACCCTGAATTTTATCAAGAGCAACAAAATAAATGGAAATAAGCATATGGCCACAAAGCAGAAGGCAGATGGTCTGTATATCTTAATGTTGAGCCTTCACGGATTAGTCCGTAGAGATCATCTGGAACTTGGCCGCGATACGGATACAGGGGGACAAATAAAATATGTCATCGAACTCGCTAAAAAGCTCTCTCAGGATCCACGGGTCAGTCGTGTGGATTTACTGACGCGTATGGTTATCGATCCAAAAGTAGATCCAATATATAGTAAAAAAGTGGAGAAGATAGGAAAAAATGCCTTCATTATTCGCATTCCATGTGGACCCAGGCGCTATCTGCGTAAAGAGGTTTTATGGCCATATCTTGACAGCTTTTCTGATCAGGCAGTACAGTATATTCACACCGTGGGCCGTATACCCGATCTGATTCATGGCCATTATGCGGATGCGGGTTATGTCGGTGGCCAGATTTCCCGTTTACTAGGTGTTCCTTTTGTTTTTACCGGACATTCCCTTGGTCGCGTAAAACGTCTTCGTCTGATGGAAAATGGCATGAAGGAAACGGATATCGAAAATCGTTACAACATAACACGGCGTATTGATGCTGAAGAATTTGCCCTAGATACAGCGGTCAAGGTCATCGCCAGCACCAGCCAGGAGATTGAAGAACAATACCAACTTTACGAACACTATGATCCAAGTCGTATGCTTTTAATTCCACCCGGCATCGACCTTGAGAAATTCTACCCTCCAAAACGCAGTAGTTCGCGAGCACCTATTTATAGTGAGATCAAGCGTTTCCTAAATAATTCGCGCAAGCCGATTATCTTTGCCATGTCACGGGCAGATGAGAGAAAAAATATTGAGACACTGATACAAGTATTTGGATCAAGCAGCTATCTGAAGAATAACGCCAATCTGTTGATTGTCGCAGGGAACAGAGAGGATATACAACAGATGGATACCGGCACGCGACGAGTTTTGTCCAATATTCTTCACCTGGTCGATAAATATGACCTTTATGGTAAAGCGGCCTATCCGAAAAGACATAAAATAGAAGAGGTACCAGAACTTTACCGGATTACAGCTAAAACAAAGGGTGTATTTGTAAATCCGGCTTTAACCGAACCCTTTGGTCTGACTTTGTTAGAGGCTGCCGCCAGTGGATTACCAATTGTTGCGACGGCTGACGGCGGACCAAGGGATATTATTGGCCATTGTCAGAATGGTGAACTGGTGGATCCTCGGGATAAGAAAAAAATAGGACAATTAATCGAGAGAATGATTAAAGACAAAAACCTATGGTTAACATACTCCCGAAACGGTATTCACAAAGTGCGAAAATATTATTCCTGGCGCAGTCATGTTAAAAGCTACCTGACAATACTAAAAAAAGAGACTGAAAAGAAATACTATCATAAAAACTTGTTTATCAAGACAAAAAGCCGCCTGCCGATGGTAGACAGATTAATCATCAGCGATATCGACAATACTCTTATCGGCGATGCGCCGGGGTTAAACTCTTTTTTAAAGCTTTTAAAGAAATCACATGCTAATGTCGGTTTTGGGATTGCTACCGGCCGTCGACTGGAAAGTGCAGTTAAAATACTGAAAAAATCAAACGTCCAGATGCCGGATATTTTCATTACCGCTGTTGGAAGCGAGATCAACTACGGAAAAGCACTGGTCGAAGACCGAACCTGGCAAAACCATCTTAATTATTTTTGGGAGCCGGATCTGGTTCGCGAGGTTCTTTCCGAAGTAAATGGCCTTAAACTGCAGGAACAAAGTGAACAAAGGCGCTATAAAATTAGTTATTATCTGGATAATAAAAAGGCGCCTTCCAGACGTCAGATTGTCAGACATTTAAGAAATAAAAGATTACGTGTCAAGGTTATTTACTCGCACAAAAAATTTCTGGATATTTTGCCGATTCGTGCCTCAAAGGGATTGGCGGTTCGTTATCTGGCAATTAAATGGGGACTGCCACTGGAACGTATTCTGGTCGCCGGTGATTCAGGCAATGATGAAGAAATGCTGAGCGGGGAGGTATTGGGAGTCGTAGTTGGCAACTATAGTCCTGAGTTGAAACGATTACATGGTAAACCCCGCATCTACTTTGCGCAAAATTCTTACGCAAACGGTATTATTGAAGGTGTTGAGCATTATCAGTTTTTGGGAAATATCAAAGTAAACGGAGAGATTGATTTTGATTGAAAAAATGAACGAATTTATCGGGAAGCATCGGGCGCTGATTTTCTCCCTGTTCAGACATTATGTACGATTAAACAAAGCCTTTATGCTGCACTCCGACATCTGGTATGAATTTAAACAATTTATCACAACAGCCACCGGTAAAGGCCTTAAAGGCACAGCTGTTGAAAAATTTGTTTTCAACACACAGGTCGCCGCCTTTGAATCCCCCTGGGTGTATCTTTCTGTTCGTGACAGTATTGCCAACAGCATTTTTTATAAATTTCATCTGGATGATGTCTGCATTAGTGAAGTGACCGCCTCTGAATATCTTCAATTTGAAGAACGATTAATTAATGGTCCCCTGAATTCCGATCCTTGGACATTGGAGATTGATCTCACCCCTTTTAATCGTGGTTTTCCACGGATGAAAGAAACCAAGTCCATCGGCAGGGGTGTGGAGTTTTTAAACCGCTATCTCTCCAACCGTCTGTTTTCCGGGATGGAAAAAGGCGATCAGCGCTTGCTGGAGTTCCTGCGCATGCATCAGTACCAAGGTAAACAATTAATGTTAAATACCAAAATTACGGATGTAGAGACATTACAGAATAATCTTCGTCAGGTTCAGAAATTTCTGGAAAAACAGGACAACAACACACAACCAATTGAATTAAGGCATAAATTGCAGGATTTAGGCTTTGAACCCGGCTGGGGACGGACGGCAAAGATCATGCTCAAATGTTTCTACCTGCTTTCTGATATTCTGGAAGCACCTTCCCCTGAAGATCTGGAAAAATTTCTTAGTGGCATCCCAATGATATTCAATGTGGTCATTCTATCACCCCACGGTTATTTTGGCCAATCCAATGTGTTGGGTTTGCCGGATACCGGCGGACAAATTGTCTATATTCTGGACCAGGTTCGTGCACTTGAAAAAGAAATGCGAGAGCGCCTCTATCATATCGGGCTGGATATTGAACCAAAAATTATTGTTGTCACGCGATTAATTCCGGAGGCAGGCACTACCAGTTGTAACCTGCCTGTTGAAGATATTACCGGGACAAAAAATGCAAAAATATTACGTATTCCCTTCCGCAATAAAAGCGGTGATATTATTCCGCACTGGATCTCCCGTTTTAAAATCTGGCCTTACCTTGAACAATTTACGATCGATGCGGAACGAGATATTTTAACCGAACTACACAACCGTCCTGATCTGATCATTGGTAATTATTCCGATGGAAATTTGGTGGCGTCATTACTTTCGCAACGAATGGGTGTCACCCAGTGCAATATTGCCCATGCCTTGGAGAAAACGAAATACATATTTTCCGCAATCAAATGGAAAGATTATGAGCAGCAATACCATTTTCCCACCCAGTTCACGGCAGACTTGATTGCCATGAATACGGCCGATTTTATCATCACCAGCACCTATCAGGAAATTGCCGGGAACAAAGAGGTTGTCGGACAATATGAGAGTTATTCCGCATTTACGATGCCTCAACTCTATCGCGTCATCAACGGTGTGAACGTATTTGATCCAAAATTCAACATTGTCTCCCCGGGAGCGGATCCGGAAGTTTACTTTCCATTTCGCGAGTATGATCGCCGTCTTACAGATCTGCAACCGGATATAGAGACATTGATTTACAAAGATGGTCTGTCCTATGCAACCGGCTCATTAAAAGATCCTGAGAAACCGATCATCTTTGCCATGTCCCGTTTGGACCATGTCAAAAATATTAGCGGTTTGGTAGAATGGTACGGTAAAAATAAACAGTTACAGGAATTGGCAAATCTTTTTCTCGTGGCCGGTTTTGTTGATGAATCTCTTTCCAAAGATGACGAAGAAATCCAACAAATTAAAAAGATTTATCGGTACATTAAAACACACAAACTCGATGGCAAAATTCGCTGGGTGGAGAAACAGTCTTATAAAAATTTTAACGGTGAATTGTACCGATATATCGCCGACAAAAAAGGCATATTTGTTCAACCTGCACTATTCGAGGCATTTGGATTGACCGTGATTGAGGCAATGACTTCCGGATTGCCGACCTTTGCCACTCAAAACGGCGGACCGCGTGAAATTATCGAACATGGCATTTCCGGTTTTCATATTGATCCCGATCATGGACAGGAGGCCTCAAAAACAATAACCACTTTCTTCCTCAAATGCAAGGAGAATCCGGATTATTGGAATGAGATATCCGAAGGCGGCATCCAGCGGGTCGAAGAAAAATATACCTGGAAGTTATACGCGTCCCGTTTAATGACCCTCTCCCGGATTTATGGTTTTTGGAAATACGTCTCCAATCTGGAGCGAGACGAAACCAGGCGTTATCTTGAAATGTTTTATGGTTTGATGTTTAAGAGACTGGTTCAGAATATTGATTCCTAAGAGTATGGCTGCTTTCCGTGGATAACCCTGAATTTTTTCTATCGTTGATTATTAATATCATAATTCTCCAAGTATAATTAAATTACTTAATAGGATACAGTTTTTCTCCACTGTGCTCTTGTAAAAAGTATAAAAAAAGCATATATCTCCAGCCGTCCTAAAAGCATTGTAATTGATAATGTCCATTTCCCCAGTTCAGGAAGATGGCTAAAATTGCCTGCGGAGCCTACGCTACCCAGTCCGGGACCAACATTTCCTATGGTTGCAACCGTACCTGAAAAAGCGGAGAGATTATCAACACCTAATGCACTAAGTAATAGTGTGTTGAGAAAAATGACCACAAGATAGACAACAATATATAAGATACTTTTTGTTATAACATCCTCTTTGACCAAATGACGATCCAAATGAAGAGGAATTACTGCATTAGGATGCATCAGTTTCTTTAAATATTTTAAAAATGCTTTACCAACCAGAAGCATGCGGTCAATTTTAATGCCTCCGGAAGTTGAGCCGGCACAAGCGCATTGTAGTGCAAAAAATATTATGATGAGGTGGGAAAGAGATGGCCAAATAGCAGTATCCGTGGTTGCAAAACCGGTAGATGTACCGATCGAAATAATCTGGAAAGAAGCATAACGGATGGCATCCATCCAATGGTTAAATCTATCGCCATGTATATTTAAAGTTGTTATAATTATTCCGATTAACAGCGCAGCAAGGTAATATTTAACCACCGTTGACTTCCAAAATTCACGAATATGACCAGAAATAACTGAAAAAAGGGTTGCGAAATGTATACCGGAAAGTATCATGAAAATAATAATTACTACCTCAATGGTTGGACTGTTAAAATAAGCGATACTAGCATTTTTTGTAGAAAACCCTCCGGTAGCGATGGTGGCAAACGCATGCGTAATGGCATCGAAAATATTCATACCACAAAGAAGTAAAGCGATTGTTTCCAGAAGGGTTAAACCACCATAAACTCCGGCCAGGATATTAATTGCTTTTCTTGCACGATAATAAAAATTTTCTTGAGCCATCGAAGATATTTCACTTCTATATAATACAATTTCAGCAATACCAAGAAAGGGCAGAACGGATAAAACAAAAATGATAATACCAATTCCCCCTATCCAGTGGGTCGAAGCCCTCCAGAATAACAATCCGTGAGGTAAAGCTTCTATATTACTAATAATGGATGAACCGGTAGTTGTAAAACCAGAGACCGTCTCGAACCATGCATTGGTGAGGCTAAAGGGGCCACCCCATAAAAGATAAGGAAGCATACCAACCAGACAAGATATTAGCCAACTACTGACAACGATTAAATGCCCTTCCTTGTTAGTAATAGTAGAAGTTGCCGGTACAAATATCAGAGGAAAAATTCCAAAAAGAGCTGTTACTAAAGCGGAATATAGCAAAGGCATAAAGGCATCATCGGAATAAACCAACGATATGATTGATGAAATCATCATAAAAAATGCATTGAAGATAAGGGCAAAAGCAATGTATCTTAAAACGATTTGAAGTCTCATGATTTACTATCCTTCAAATCTACGAGGGTACACAAATCACCAATCTCATTGGCTAAATAAAACAGTTCATCTTTTGTTTCAATGGTAACGTCAAAGGGTGTTCTATTTTCTTTAAATTTTTTTATTCTGGCGGTTATCTTAATGATTGGCCCAACGACATAGTAATTTACCAAAAAATTAAAAATCAAGGTGAAGACGAATGCAGAAAGTACGGCAATAATGCCCGGCATGATTGCTCGATTGGATCTATTTTCTAATATTGAAGCCATTCGGTACATTGTTTTATCATTCAGGTCAATGAGATCCTCCAGTGATGATCTCACAGCCAGAAAAGAATTATGAGTATTTTGAAAATACCATTCGATACTGCCTTCTTTTTTTGTACCAACAATCGGTCGTTGCCATAAATTTTTGAAATTCTGATAGCGTGACTTTATTGTTTCAAGATGGATTTGCTCCCCGGGTATGGTGATATTTGCATAAGCCGATCTGTAACTATTATTAAACAAACTATCGGCTGCATCTAAAATTGACCGACCCTCATCCCATTTTCCCAGGAGAAGTAGTAATATAGCACTGTCTTCCCTTTCTAGAGCTTCAATCATTTTTTTTGCCGCATGAATGCTTTGGTAATTTTCATCTAACATTTTGGGTATAGACGCACCAATAGAATTAAGCTCATAAATTGACCAAATGCCAGCGATAAATAACATAATGGCCAATGTTAAAAATCCAAGCAATATTTTAAACCGGAGACCCATAACACATACCTCAGGATAGTATGACTGGAATTATTTAATTATGGATGAAATGATTCTTTATGCGAGAATAAGATCATTCTAAATTAAAAACAAATTGGGCAAAAGTAAAATAGATAAGCAAACCAGTCGAATCTACAACAGTAGTTAGTAACGGACTGCTTGTAACGGCTGGATCTAATTTCAATTTAGTCAAAATGATGGGCAATAAACTACCCAGAAGATTGGCCCATAAAACGATTGCAAACATTGAAAAACCAACCACTAGTCCAACCTGGGGCCCTCCTTTCCAGAAAAAGCTACGTATATATAAAATGGAAGCCAGTGTCAGACCCAACATCAGACCAATTAAAACTTCTTTTCTAACTACTTGAAACCATTTCTTTAATGTCAGTTCACCGGTAGCGAGAGCACGAATAACCAAAGTTGATGCTTGGGCTGCGGTATTACCGCCGCTATCTATTAATATGGGTATAAAAAATGCCAAAGAAATTACGGCTTTTATAGCAAACTCAAAATGAGCAATAATATTTGAAGATAAAAAATCTGCGACTAATAATATCGCTAACCAGCCAATTCGTTTTTTATAGAGTAGGAACGGGGTGGCTAAGGTATAATTTTCATCCACTGGATTTATTGCCGATGCTTTTTGAAAATCCTCAGTCACTTCTTCTTCTAAAACATCTATGATATCATCAACGGTCACAATCCCAAGTAAGACGCCTTCTGAATCAACAACAGGAAGCACATTTAAGTCATATCGTTTAATTAAATGATACGCCTGCTCCTGATCCTGTTTTGCTTCTATGCAAATAAAATTATGATCCATAATATCATCAACCATTTGATCAGGTTTTGCAAGAATAAATCTTCTAAGGGGAATATCATCTAAAAGCTTCCAGTCATTATCAATAACATAGATAATATCAACCGTCTCTGCCGCCTGGCCACGACTGCGAATATGATCGATTGCTGTTTTTACGTTCAAATCTGACTTTACGGCAATGTAATTTGGAGTCATCAATCTACCAACACTCATTTCCGGATATCCTAACAGTTCAAGCGATTTTACCCGCTCCTTATCAGGAAGTATATTTAAGATCTTTTGGGTTAATCGCCCGGGTAAATCCTCAAATAAATTAGTTCTATCATCATAAGAGGTACTTAATATCAGACTCTGTAATTCTGAATTACCGATCTTGTTTAATAATTCTTCCTGTTCCATATTTCCAAGTTTAGTGAAGACATCCGACGCAATACTTTTGGGTAACAAACGAAAAAGAATAACAGTGTCTTTGCTATCAAGATATCCTAATAAATCAGCAATATCAGGTGAAGGCCAGTCTGATATTACATTTTTTAGATTGATCCAGTCATTATGTTTAATAAGATCTGTTATCTCCGGTGTCAATAAGGGTGCTATATTCATGTCAATCTCCTGATTCTATGGCAGGCAGTGTTAAATGTATTAACATATTTTCAACATAAATTATTGTTTCTAAAGAGTATAAAAAGATCCACTCTTAGAAAAAAGGGGGTTAGGGGGTTGTTTTTCATTATGTGTTACTCCGTCTATCTCTATAACTAAATGTAACTTACTGCAATAAAAATCGACAATATACTCATTTAGCAGATTTAGTTCATGATGGGTAGTTTTACCCGAAAAACACTACCTTTTCCTGTTTCACTTTCTACTTCTATCTTTCCATCGTGCGACTGTGCTATCAATTGGCATATGGATAAACCTAAGCCACTACCCCCGGTTTTACGGGCACGATCTTTTTTAGCACGGTAAAATCTGTCAAAAATATGTTCTAAATCATCTGGCGATATTCCCGGGCCATTATCACGAATTTCTACAATGCTCCAATTATCTTGTATCTTTAAGCTAATCCATATTTTACCCGATTCAGATCCATAATTAATGGCATTGTCCATGAGATTAAAAAAGAGTTGGTATAAACGCATTCGATCACCAAGAATTTTGACAGGCGGCAATTCAACGACTTCAATGCGCCGAGCCTTCATATCAGCCAGGACGCGTGCATCGCTTAATACCTCGTTGATCACTTCATCGAGTTGTATGACATTAAATTCAAAAGTCGAACGCACCGCTTCCGTTTTCGAGAGAAGGAGCAAATTATTTATTAAATGTGACAGGCGCGAGATCGTTTCAATATCTTGTACCAATTTTTCCTTTATATCTAATGATAACTTCGCATTATTTAGCTCGCTTTCCCAATGGGCACGTAAAACGGAAAGGGGTGTTTTTAATTCGTGGGCAGCATCAGCTAAAAATTGTTGTTGAGTCGTAAAGGCTTTCTGCAAACGATCTAATAAATTATTCAATACCTGCGATAACTGACCCAGTTCATCATTTTCAACCGGAACTTGTATTCTTTCCTCCAGATTATTTTGACTTATTTGATTAGCTTTTTTTGTGATGATATGAACCGGATTCAAAGCTTTACCAGTAAGCAGATAACTGGCAAAGGCCAATAATAAAATGCTGATTAAAATAGCTGCTAAAAGTACGTCCAATAAATTTTCCATCGACTCTTCTATACGCTCAATCGAGAGGCCGATGGTAATCCAGCCAACACGCTCCTGATGATATAATAATTGTCTGCAAATGAGACGAAAGGTAATTTCTCCTTTCGGACTGGGATTCAGGAAGGGGATTTTTTCTGTAATCTTGGTTTTTAATGTGTAACCATTTTTAATTTTATCTTCAGAAAGAGGGATATCAAAAGATATAATGTTACTTAGAGGTGCCACGTAAATTGGATTGGCATTTTTGTCATAGACCCGCATATAATATTCCAGAAAGCGATTTTCATTATCATGAAAAATATCAATCTCTGAAAATTTATTAAAAAAAGGATCATAACTTCTTTCTATTGAGCTGGCTAATACATCCAATTCCTTATCCATCGCTTCGTATAGCAATCTCTGCATACCCCAATAAGTACCCAGACTAAAAACCAATAAAATAAGCAGACTAATGGAGAAAAACCATAGCGTCAGCCGAATTCGGATTTTCACGATTCATCCTTTATCAGGTAACCAACACCTCTGACTGTCTGAATAATATTTTTTTTGTCGGGTGCTTCAATTTTCTTGCGTAAATTTTTTACATGCACATCAACAAAATTCGTCATCGTAAACAAATCAAAATTATCACCCCAGACATGTTCGGCAATTGATAACCGGGATAACACTCTGTTTTTATTGTAAATTAGAAATTCAAAAATAGAATATTCTTTTTTGGTCAGATTTATCGGAATTCCGTCTCGCAGAACCTCATGGCTGTTCGTATTTATTTCAAGATCGGCGATACGAATACTTGCCGCTTTTACATCACTTTTACGGCGCAGGAGTGACCGTACCCTGGCCAGTAATTCAGGAATAGCAAAAGGTTTGGTTAAATAATCATCCGCGCCAGCATCGAGGCCTATCACTTTATCTTTAGTACTATCTTTTACCGTCAGTAATAAAACCGGTATCTTAACATGCTGACGACGCATTTCTTTCAGTATCTGAATCCCATCGATGTGGGGTAGCAGAATATCCAAAATCATTAAATCATATTCGTCGCTAAGTGCCTTTTCCAGGCCAATCTGACCATCAAAAGCAACTTCTGCATGATATTTATCACTTTCCAAGACATTTTTTATACGAAGGGCCAGAGATTCTTCATCTTCGACAATAAGAACTCTCATGCAATCGCCTCCATTTATTTCTTAAAGTTAAAATGTTCTTATAAAAAAACATATAAAAATTTGAATGATACGCACTCTTTTGAGATAAAAGAAGGCATTCAGATCAATTTGAATGCCTTCATATGTTGGAACTGGGTGTTTTATTTATTTCTCCGGTTTAGTAAAAGCTACAAAAAGATTGGCCGGACCGCGTCTCAGAAAGAATAATAAATTTTCTCCGGCATCTACCTTTGAAATTTCTTTGTCAAAATCTTCAACCGATTGGGTCGTATGACGATTTACTTTCATGACAACATCACCTTCCTGAATACCAGCCCCCGCTGCCATACCATTGGGATTTACTACCGTCACTACCACCCCCCTGACATCTTTATCAAGATGATATTTGCTAATCAATTCCGGGACAATATTAGCCACTTGTATCCCTAAATCGGAATATTGATTTTTACCCTGTGCCAGTGCTTGTTTTTGTTCATTTAACTCCCCCAATTTCACCTTTATGTTTTTCTCTTTCTGGTCACGCAATATTTTGAGAGTAATTTCTTCTTCAGGTGATGTACTGGCTACCCAGGTACTTAATTCGGCGGCATTATCCAGCGTTTTGTCATTATAGGCCAGTATTACATCTTCTTCCTGAATACCTGCCTTTTCTGCCGGGCTGTCCTTTTGTACTTTGCCAACTAAAACACCTTTCGTTGATTTTAAATCGAGCCCTTTAGCCAAGTCCGGGGTGATATTTTGGATATATACACCCAACCATCCACGAATGACTTTTCCATTGTTGATAATATCTTCCATAACTTTTTTAGCTAAATTAACCGGAATGGCGAAACCAATACCTTGAAAACCTCCGCTCTGTGAAGCAATCGCACTATTTATTCCGATTAAATTTCCCCTCAGATCGACCAATGCGCCGCCTGAATTGCCCGGATTAATGGCAGCATCCGTTTGAATATAGTCTTCATACTGCGATAGCCCAACCCCACTTCTTCCTTTTGCACTTATAATGCCTGACGTTACCGTATGTTCTAATTGCGGATTAAGGGGAGATCCGATTGCCAGAACCATTTCACCAACACGGGTACGATCTGAATTTCCCAGCTGAATCGGTGTCAAATTTTTTGTATTAATGGTAACAACCGCCAGATCTGTTTGCGGATCTTTTCCTTTTACCGTACCTTCAAATTCACTACCATCCATTAATCTGACTTTAATATTGTCGGCATCATCGACCACATGATTGTTGGTTAGAAGAATACCATCCGAATCAACAATTACTCCGGAACCTAATCCCATGCGTTTGTAATTTTGTTCAGGTACCGGTTGTTGAAAAAATTTTTTATAAAAATCATCTCCACCAAAAAATTCTTCGAAAGGTGATCCCGAAAATGGCATACCTCCGGTTTTAACATCTGTTTCAGTAAAAACAGTTACAACCGATGGATTTACTTTGGCTGCCACATCCACAAATACATTGCTCAATTTTTCTGCCGCAGATAAATCCCCGTGATTAATATCACTCACAACGGGTGTATCAGGCGCCCCACTCAGTTTCGCTGCCTGGGCGTGAGATGTAAAAGTCCATCCAAAACCTGTCGTTAGTACAATTCCGACCAATAGGCCGGTAAAAATTAATAACCAGTTCCGGTTAAAATAACGAGATACTCTCATGATTAGGTCCTCCTATAAATGGGTTAAATTATAATTATCAACTGGGCTGTTAATTATAAAATTGATCATAGTAAAACTCCTCTTTTATTAGATCATCATATCATTTGTGTAAAACCTAAAAGTTAAAAATGAAGAAAAAATGAAGATATTGATCAATGGGATAAAATAGAGTGGGATTTGGGATTTGATTGGACATTGGGAAAAAGATTAGCCAGGTGTCTTTAGGTCCGCTGTAATAGAAATGTTCTCACTGAATATTCTAAAAAAATAAGAAATATATGCCTGCCAAAGAGAAATAATACCTCACGAATGGAATATTTTAACACAACCGGGTGTCTAATAGGAAAACCTTCCACAAATAAAAGAACTTTATAACAGAAAGGAGATGTACAGATGTCAAATCAATTCACCCTTTCAGTAATTGCTCTGTTCGTATTGTTTAGCATCATCGGTTGTGAGCAAACGGCACCCCCAGAATTGAGCAGAAATGTAGGACCGAATGTAGAAACCAGTGCAGCAGAATTTCTATTGGTTGCTGAAGCAGATCCCTTAGAGATAGAGCAGGATGAGGCTTTTATCATTGACGGTGCCGGCCCATTCTTATTCTCAGTATTAGATCTGACTGAAGAACAAAAAGAGCAGATTAGAGAAATTGTGCATCAATTCAGACCTGAATTCAAAGGCTTACGAGGCCGTTGGAATGATGGAAAATCCTGGGAGGAAATCCGGGAGGAAAGACGCGCACTTCGTGAGCAGATCTATGCAGCCATCTATGAGATATTAACCGATGAGCAGAAGGCTATTATCAATGAAATTGAAACCCAGCTGGCCAATGGGGAATTCCCTGATATCATTGTTGAAAAAAGAGTGGAATACCTCACCGGAGAGTTAGGATTAACACCTGATCAACAAACGCAAATTTACACTTTGCTTAAAGAATACGGGGCTTTGCTTTTAGAAGCGCGAAATAAAAGCGATGGTCCCATGGACTTTAGAAGTGCTAAATTTGATATCTTTCAGGACTTGGATGCAAAGATCAGAGAGATTCTGACGGACGAGCAAATTGAACTGTACGAGCAATTAAAGCGTGGGCGTGGGCATGGCCACCGTGGATGGATTCGTCAATAAAATCCTCTTTTATTTTAGCAGGATAACTGGATTTACAGGATTAAAATCTTTAAGATCGCGGACGTGTATAAAACGCTGATGCAAAACATTATGAACAGCCTCGTGTAATTGATTATTCAATTTCAATCATGATTTCATTACGCCGCAAGAACCAGGGCATAAAGGGGGGATCGTATCGAGACCACACCGGATCACTTTTTATCTGATAGCCCTTCTCTTTGAGAAAAACATACAAATCCGATTCGTTTTCCTTATAATTATCTTTACTCCATGTTCCGGAATAGCGGATCACGGCTACTTTTTTGGCCGGTACTTCCCGTAATTTAATGCGCGCGTCTTTTGGCTGGGGCAAAGTAGCCAGAGTAAATTTGTCGGGCATGACAAAGGCAATTCTGTACTGTCCGGAATCGATGGCTTCCTGACTGACCGGAGCGGTCATTTCTATTTCCTGTCCTTCCGTTTCCAGTTTTTCCTGATTCACCGGTGCGGTCATTTCTATCGATTCCTGTTGGGTATTTTCCCCACCGATATACCCGGCCAGACGTGAAAAGGCCTTATTTCCAGCCTCTTCAAAATCACCGGAAACGATCGTTTCCGCGACTATATAACTATTATACTCACGGATCTCGATATTTTTGGATTTCTCGAGTATCTTATAATCCGGTTCCTCTATGGCCAGTAGTGAATTTGTCATAATCAATATCCCAACTATTGAAATGGTTAATGTTTTTATCCTGTTCATTGCAATCCTTTCATTTTTTTTCTTTAAACGCAAGATCTGAGAAATTTATTCGTTTTTTTTAGGGATGAGGCTGTATTCTACCCCGGCGCCGTGCCTGCCGGCAGGCACGAATCAGCCCTGGCTGACATCCTGACAAATCCAGACTCGCAATGATAGTTTCTATTAGCCGATTTCTTCTCAAAATTTTGAAATTTTTTGGAATTTTCTAAACCACGGAAAATTTAGCTCGCAGGTGCGTAACGATTCTTAATGAAAAATCGCTTTCACGCAGCGGCGCAGTGGCCGCGACGCTCGCAGCGAAAAAGTATTTTATTTTATCCTAAATGTATATGGTTGCTTAAAACTATAAATCTTACTATATGAAAAAAAATAATAAAGACGTGGCATTCGTTGCGTCGTAGTACCGTTGCCTGCCCGGCGAAGACAGGCGAGAAATCATTTTAGCGAATGAGTATCATTTTCTTCACATCCTGAAAATTTCCTGCTTGAATGCTGTATAAATATATGCCACTTGGAAAGTACTGGGCATTAAATTGAACTTCATGATAGCCTACTGGCATGGGTTTATTAATTAAAGTTTCAATCTTTTGACCAAGAGTGTTATATACTTCAATTTTGACCATCTCCGTTAAAATCCTGTGCTACAACTTTAATCGGTTCACTCCCGGATGGAAAATTGATTGGACCTGAGAAACTTCCGCTTCCGTCGCCCATAAGTATAGAAACACTATCAGATCCCTGATTTGCTACGGTCACATCAAGCATTCCATCCTTATTCAAATCTGCAATTACCAATGAACGGGGACTCATACCTACCATAAAATACGCTGGTTCGGAGAAATCCCCACTCCCGTTTCCCAGTAATACGGAGATGTTGTCGTAACTTTGCCCAACCACAACGATATAGAGACTCCCATCATTATTAATATCATCCACAGCAACAGAATTGGAACTCGTAACCACGTCAAAAGTACTGCGAGTAAAAAACCTGCCGGTCCCATCTCCCCATAAAACACAAATATGACCGGGATTATTATGAGCTACAATGATATCTATATTTTCATCTTTATTAATGTCGCCTATAGCTAACGAGAGTGCCTTGGCATGTTCATTGCCTGAGCTAATGTAATTTGCGAAGCGTGAAAAACTACCCGTTGAACCTCCTATTAAAACAGAAACCGCGTTCATTTGCCACGTAAATACACCAGCGAGATCGAGTATACCATCATTGGTAAAATCTCCCAATGTTGGGCTGGTAATGGCACTTGAGCCATTATATACTCCGGTTGCATTAGGAAACTGTCCAGAACCGTTCCCATAATATAACCTGATTATTGGGTCAACCGTCACCACCAGGTCGGATTTTCCATCTCGGTTGAGATCGCCAACAGCAATTGAGGTTGGACGCGAAAAATCAGATGGAAGAAGGTTTGGGCCGGAGAGTTCCCCTTGGCCGTTTCCCAGCATAATTACGATATCATTGGTATCCGGAGAGATCGCAGCTATAAAAAACTTTTCATTGTCATCAAGTTTCCCGGCTGCCATAGAATTTGGCTTATAACCAAGGGAATAATTGTATGGACCGGAGAAATCTACCGTCTGATTTTGTCCATTACCGTTTAAAGTGCAGAATAGTATATAAAATATCACTGTGGCATGACTGAATTTTTTATTCCACTTCATGGAATACTCCAGGAAATAAATCTTATCATAAGTAATATCTCTTGATCATTATCAATCTTCAATCTTTTGTAACAGGTGATTTAAAGTATTTGAACCTGGTAGATTCACCTTAATCTGTTACCCACCCATCTTCATGATAAAGCGCTTCAATTTCAGATTCATTTAAAGCGCGGTTATAAATACGAATATCATCAATGGTACCATTGAAATATTTTACGTTCCCGTCGGTATAAGGAACGTTTCCATTGGAGCTGGCGATTACACCAATCCCAATTTCTTTTCCATTTACATAGGTATTATCAACATAAGTGGTATTTGATTCTTCTTCTAATCCGTTTACGTATATCTTAGTCCCGCTAATATCTGTGGTGATTACCCAATGGTACCATTCGTTTACCGGAGGATCCGTATAATAATAATCAATCCTGTTAATTAACCAATGACAACTCATATGGAAGCTCTTTATACCATTCACATTTAGCCCCATAAACCAGCTGGTTCCCCGTGTACTGCTCCCACCATAGCCCAGCAGCCCCGGTCGGTTATCTACGGTATTGGCATAAAACCATAAAGATATAGTTCTTTCAGCGGTAGGCAATAGAGAAGCGTCTGCTTCAAGATAGTCATTCAGGCCATCAAAAGCATAAGCAGCATTGATATTCCCATGACGATCTGATGTCAGCGTTGGTCCAACGACCGCCGCATTAATTTCATTGCCACTTTCATCATTAGCACCACCATTAAATGGCCAATAGGCAATCAGCCCATCAGTGGGAATCTGAATCTCTACTGTAATTTCTATATTCCCGTTATCTTCTCCCCCGTGGCCATCCATGACGGTACAATTTATTACATAGATCCCGGTGCTGTCCGGTGCTTGCCATAGCACACGGTCGCCGGAGCCGATCATCGAGCCAGACGTAGCCTCCCATAGATAGTCTAAATTATCGCCATCAGGATCAGTGGCTTCGCAGACCAGAGCCACTGAGTCTAAGGGACCTGCGACATTTGGATTTGCGCTCAAACTGGCAATTTCAGGCCGATTATTTTCAGGCTCCGTTGGATTATCAGATTTACATGAATAAAAGCAAACTAAACAAAATACTATTATACTGGTTTGGTATTTTGGTTTTAAGGGTTTATTGTCAGGGTTAATTCTTGCGAATCTTGCTAATGCTGTTTACTATTATTTTAAAAAGCCTTTACCGTATAAATTGTATTGGAGTTTTAAATTATTAAAAAAAATATT
>CAZBBC010000036.1:0-34130 GCA_964489835.1 uncultured Calditrichota bacterium | reverse complement strand
CGAGTATGACAGCGAAAGCGATTTGTATAATTTTGGCGCTAGGTATTATGATCCGAAAATTGGAAGATGGTTATCACTTGATCCGAAAGCAAATTTAGCACCAAATATGACTCCTTATCATTATACTCATAATAATCCTTTAAATAGACTTGATTCTAATGGGAATAATGATTTTGGAATTAATTCTAATGCAATGCAGGTTGAATATAATAAATTTAAGAATAATGCTGCGAGATTTGCTGATTATGTTATGAATAAATATACCCCGAAAACTCTTGACGCTATAAGTAGAGTAACTGGTATTACAGGTTATAAAATACCACTCTTAAAGTCTATATCATTAGCTGCAAGAGGGGCATCAATATCTTGGAAAATTAATAATCGGTATTATGATCAACCTGATATTATTGGAGACGTTGTTGGCGGTATAGTTAGTATAGCTGATCCAATTGCTGGAGAAATTACTGATATAGCAGTGGAATCAATCTTATCCGACAAAGAGAGTAGTAATAATAGAGAAGAAGCAGAAAATCAACAAACAGATGAAAAAGGTTCGGAACCAGTTTTCACAACTACACCTGAATTCAAAGAATGGGTTACTCCAGATGTTTGGAAAGATAACGATGGAAATTTTCATTTAAGATATGGGGATTAATTGACTAAGAAGGTTATTAGGCAATGAAAATTCACTATGATATACTAGGGATTATAGCTATAGTAGGCTCGATAATAGTTTTTTTCTTAAGAGAACACATTGTAAGATATAGAATGAGTATTTGGCGAAAATTGAATAAATCAAAAAAACAAAAGGAAATAGAATCTGCAGAAAAAATGTATAGATTCGCAGTTATTTTTGGTAGTGCTATTTTTCTCCTTTTAGGCATTCGTTTGCTGTTTGCATAGATAAAGAATTTCTTGAATCTGTTGAGAAACTGATTGATATTTATTTAAATCCACTAGTTTGATTCAAAATTTACTTATATTTCAAAAAGTTGTCTAATAACTGTCAACTGCAATTATCTATTTACAAAAAATCCTCCTGTTATTTACCTCATATCTTGATCTTTGATATTTAAGAATAATAGCACCTATTTGGCGCTAGGTATTATGATCCGGGGATTGGGAGATTTTTATCGGTTGACCGATTTGCAGATAAATATCCTTCGATGTCACCATATCAGTATGCTGCAAATAATCCTGTATTATTTCTCGATTTTAATGGGGACTCAATTAGTGTAAGTAGTGAAATGGCTGATAGTCAGGCATTACAGGAATACCTTAATACTAAAGAAGGTAGGTTGTGGGCTTCACAATTCGCATCTAAGGGACAAACGATAGTAGTAAATGGCCAACCATTTACCTTCGATAATGCGGGTAAATATTCTTCTCAACATTTAAATTTTGTAGGCGTTGATACAGAAATCGGGCCAAATACAGTACCGATAAATTCCGTAGGTGGGGAGTATTTTGTAGGAAGTGAAGGAGAGCAGTCATACAATGTTTTTATTGGATCAGGATCTCTGTTGGATCAAGCTGATGATGTTTTTCATGAAGTTCAGCATGCTTTTATGTTTGCTGCAAAAGGAGCGGATGGTAAAGGAGGATTTGGAAGTATTGAAGGTTCACAGGGGATACATCATCGAACAATGCTAACCGAAAAATTCTTTAAAACTCACCGCAGCTACCTTAATTCTCTGGGTGCAAGTACAGAATTTAAACGTGGAATAGTTAGTTCTTTAATGTGGCAAGGAGGTATTTCATACAAATCTAATAATATTTATAAGTATGTGCCTGAAGTTCAGCAAATTGTTAAAGAACGTCGTGAGTTTATGAACCGTTAGAAAAAGGACAAAGGAAATGCATAAAACTATTGTTCTGTTCATAATTTTGACTTGTTATTTTATACTAAGCTGTTCGAGTTCTGAACGGTTACATTATAATACTCTTCAAGGATTTTATGAATATTATATCATAGATCATAAAAACAATCAGGTTAAAGACACATTGTTTTCAGTAATAGAATTTGAAGGATATAAAAATAATAATCTGATGCAAATGTTTGATGATGTTTTAGGTACGGTATTTTATACTAGAGCCAAAGTACAAAAATTGTGGGATGTAAAAAACACTAATGAAGGTCAGTTTTTTACTCTCTTTAATTCAAAATTTAAAAGTGGATATGAATGGAGTCTGGAAAGAGAAATTGGATTTTCAGTAGGTTCTTTCGAAAGAAATTTTAAATGTTTAAACACTGATTCTACAATAGAACTTTCTAAACAAATTATCTTAAAAGATTTAACGTTAGTCCAACAAAGAGATCTAATTGATGTCGGCGGTTTCTGGGAGGCCACCAATTATGGTTTTGATAATAATCATCGATTGGTTTTTTTATCAAAGTATATCATCAATCCACGTAATAACAAGATACATGAGAAAAATGATTATTTGATTTTAAAAGAATTTTATCCTATAGAGAAATTTAAGGAAAATGATCAAAATGAATGGCGAAGTAAAAATTCTACATTTTCCATAAAATGGCTCAATGAATTTCATGGTAGAGATGATATCATTGATTTTTCAGAACCAATAAATTAGAATTAAAATTAGAATCGTTTGATGATTGTTGATCGACATGATTAACTTTGCGCACATTTTTAAAAGCATTGTTGCCAAGCCTCAAAAATCGTCCTTTGTTAAACCATTGACGTTTAAATGGTTACATTGACTGATGGTTCAGGACATCTGACAGATTTGATGAATACAGGCATAGGCCTTTGCCTGTTCTTCCGGTGTTTTACAATAGGTCGTCACTATCAATTTCATCCCCGGTTTCCACAGTTTTTTTACCGTATCGGTGATTGTTTCCACGTCTCCGACTATCCGGGCATTCACCACTATCCCGCTGTTTGCAAACCTCTGAAACGGCCCGGCCGCATTGGGAGCCGGATCGGTTTCAGCCGAAAAGGCACCGTCAACCATCCGTAAATTTTTAAGTAGCCGGACCTGTTCGATGCGGTTCGCCCAGTTGCCGCAGGAATGAAAAGCCGGTCCTTTAAAGGCTTCACCAAATTTTTCAACCGACGGGACACACAATTCCAGGTAATGCGGACCGGACAGCATTAACATATTGTCATCACTCATGCCGATGCCTTCAAATTGCCGGGACGAGGGGAATCCATGACCCGGCCAAACCACAACCGGTTGAAGCAATTCCAATTGTTTTCTGGTAAAGGCAATCGTCAGATCGGCCACCCGATCCAACAATTGTTTAAATGGATCCGGATTAATAACCAGATCCATCATAAAATTCGTTGAGTCCACGATGTAGCTGGCGGTATTGAGCGGGGATTGTGTATCGGTCAGAGAAAGCGGCAGACGGGCTTTGGTCCGATCCAGAAAATATTCGATCATCTGTAAAATATGTTTACCGATGTTAGTTGCTGCCACCTCTTCCGGTGGATACTGCAGAGCCTCTGACACTGATTTGAAGGGAGGCTTGACCATCGGTGCCTGATTATCCGCCCAGTGATAGTCGGTACCATAGGCACTGGCTATCGTACCGATCCCATACCACGGTTCCAGGAAGTTTGGCACGTCTGATTTAAAGGCCATGCTATGTTTTAATGCCCCCAACTGCCAGGCCAGTGAGTGCTGCGTGTCTTTTGATCCATACGAAAATACTTCAGCAACGCGCATTCGTCGATATACCAATACACCACTGTTGCTTTTCCAAAATTCCCGGCAGCGGTCCTGCATACTTTTTTCATAATCCGCATATGCTTCAATATCAAATCGTTCCGGTGAGACCGGCCGCACGGCTGTTGCCTGGGAATCGGCTAAAGCGGTGTTAAATGTCTTTTTCATCATTAGTCTTTTTATTTGTTCTTTTGTCTTGATACAAAAGAACCAAAAAATCAAGGCTGTAAAATAATTTGAAGAAATTCTACCGCTCGCTTCACTGAAATTTTTAAACTCGCTCCGCTCAGACAGAAAAAATTTCTTTTCGTTCCGCTTCGCGGAGAATATCTATCAAATTATTTTAATGCCGCATATTAAATTGGTACTAAGTGGTTGCATTTAATAACTGCATACAAACATCCCTCACCCCCCGATCGAAACAATAAAAAGCATCAGCCCGATCATTAAGAGAACAATCCCAATAGATATAACAAATCCGAGCACGTCCTCTTTATTCCAACGATCAAACTCCCAATCAGAATTGGGAAACAGCTTTAAATGATTGACCCGCTCCGGGTGGGCAATGGCGAGGTCGAGTTCCCGGGCATCCGTATCAGGATCATGGGAGACAATGGTTTTCATTTTTATAAAAAAACGATCGATCCGTTGGTTGCTTTCACGCCGAAACGACAGGGCAACAAAAAAGAACACCAGAAATGGTGTTATCGTCCGGATGAGAATGCGGATCGTCTCATTGAGGGCATAGGGATTTTTTGTCAAATCGAATCCGATTCTGTCAAGAAACAACAATTCCAGATTGATCAATCCGCTGCCGCTTACCCTGCCATTTTGATCTGCTTTGATTCCTTTTGTCCAAAAAATTGACTTTTGCGAAAGAACATATGTTTTTTCAAACGGGTCACCGATTTTTAACACTAGGGGTTTTGTTATTTTCGTTTTTCTGTCTTCGGGCAACAGGTCCCAGGCGCTGATAGCCGCCTCCCGGGCAAGAACGTCACCCTCTTTGGCCTGGTAGGTACGAACCACCGGTGCCGGATGAGTGGTTTTCAGCAAAAGGGGATCTGTTTTCAGGCTAATCCAGATTTGAGGCAAAAGTGCCGGCAAAACGAAAAACAGCATCGCCGTAAAACCAATGGATGTCCAGGCTGCTTTGGCATTTGCCCGCCGCCATTTCATCCCCAGCCAAAAACTGGCGGCCACCATCACATTGACTTCCCACATAAATTTCAAAATCTGGAGAATAGAATCAAATTGAGTAGCGATAAGTGCTGATCCAATTAAAACCAGACCACCGGACATCCGGCCAACCCAGATATAGTGTTTCTCTGATTTTGCCGAAAAAAGGGGACGATATATATTATGAGTCAGTAAACCTGAGCAAGTAATCATCAGGCAATCGGCTGTGGACATTTGTGCCGCCAGAAGACAGGAAATCATCAGACCCACCAATCCCAGTTTCAGTCCACCCAATAAATCCAATGTTGCATAGCCCCAAACATAATCCGGATTATTGACCTCCCCGGAATACAGAAGAATAGCAGTTAGTGCAAAGAAACCCCAGAGTATGGTCACGAACCTTTTCATAAAACTGCCGGTTACAAAGCCCATCCGGGCGGTATATTCATCCTTCGCTGAGCCATTGGCAATCAATGCATTGGGTTGAATAACGACATTTAAAGTCCCCATAAAGGCGATCGCAAAAATATAATACCAGGTAAAATCAATCGTCATCGGAGAACCAAGGATCTCGAACATCGATTCCGGGAGGTGCTTGTGCATGATCGTAAAAGCATCAAAGATATAATGGCCACCGTAAACGGCACTAATTTTATATAGTGCAAATGGTATCAATATAATAGAGAGAAGAATGATAAAGATTCCCTGAATCGTATCGGTGATAAATGCGGCTTCCAGACCGCCGACAAGGGCATAGGCCATAACTGCGAAGACTATCAGCCAGATGACCAACTGGGGATTGATGTATGAAAAAACCTTTCGGGGTTGAAGCCGCTCCGCTGCATGTAGTTTCTGTTTCTGATCTCCGGAAAGCAAGGTGTAATCCATACGTTTCAGTTTTTCCAGCTCCAGAGCGGTCTTATATTCAATCTGTTCCTGTGCAGAAAATTCCGCGACGGATTTCGGTGTTAAAGCAACCACGGTTTTAGTAATAGCGGTGAATCCCACCGCCAGGATAGCCATCAAACCAATGCTGCCGATTACCGCATAGACACCGGCAAGGGCCTTTGACCCATAGCGCTCTTCAAAAAAGTCCCCCAATGTGAGCAATCGCAAACGCCGCATCCAGGGCATCACCAGCCAGTAAAAAGGCGTGGCAAAAAGATAGATCAGAGAACTCCACATACCGGCGGCACCGTTGCTGAAGGTGGTTGTTGATACGCCGATTGCCGTATCGGCAGAAGTGGCCTGGCCAAACGCAGCAAAGGTTTGGATAAACTTTCCGAAGCGTCGTCCGGCGAGAAAGTAATCCTCCTGACTTTTTATACGGCGCATGGCCCACAAACCTATCCCAATCATCACTAAGAAATAAATGCCGATAACGACAATATCAATGATGGGTAAACCGTACATCCTGATTCCCTTGCGGTATGCTATGCTATTGTAGCCAAAAATTTTGTTATTTTAACAAAATTTAAAAAACTTTTATCCACGGATTACACTGATTTTCACGGATTAAAACTATAATAAAAATATTTTTTAAATAAAATCCGTGTTAATTTGTGAAATCCGTGGACTATTTTTTTCTTTTTTTGCACCATCGCTACGGTATGAATTGATCACGTTAATTTCCTGATTTTAAGAATTATTTGCAACCCGCCGGACATACTTTTATCTGAGCCATGATCAGTTTTCATTCGCCTGGTCCCCAATTTTTTATTGGACATACCTTCGCAAATCCCTATATTTCTGTACCGGCGAAGGGACAGATATATAGGTTACCATCCATATAATATGAAAACTATCCAACAATCAATTATTGTACTAACCATAATTTTTGGATTACTGCTATTTACGACTGCCTGTTCGGATAAACATAAAAAAAGTAATCAAGAATTATTGAGGAGATCATCATATGGAAAAGAGTCTCGTAATAACTTTATCCGGCCGGGATCGGATCGGTATTGTCGATCGGGTTACCAAGGAAGTTCTTAAATACGGTGGCAATATTGAAGCAGGTCGAATGTCGCGACTGGGTGGTGAATTCGCCATGCTGATGCTCGTATCAATCCCTGCCCCAAAGTTTGAAAAACTGAAAGAAGGCATTCATGGCTTGGAGAATGAGGGATTTTCAGTTGTAACATGGCAAACGAAACAAAACGATCCGGTAAAATACGCCGGTTGGATGCCTTACAAAATAGAAGTCAGCGGTGCCGACCATGAAGGTATCATCCACAACGTCACCCACCATCTGGCGGACCAGAGCATAAATATAGAAACCATGGATACGGGTATGGTCAAAGCACCGATGAGCGGCACGCCTCTTTTCACGATGACGGCCACTGTGATGGTCCCGCCGAACTTGTCCTTCAGCGCCTTGCGGGATGACCTGATCCTTGTCGGTAATGAACTAAATGTGGATATCGAACTCTCTCCTTACAAGGGGTAAAATGAAAGGAATACGCAGCATGAAAAAAAGCGACTATTCACGTCGGGAATTCCTCAATCTTACCGGTTTGGCGACGATGGCAACTTTATACCCGACCGGTAAGATACAATTGGCAGAGTCCAAATCGAAATCCATTTGTATTGACTGTCAGAGTCACCTTTTGGTGCCTGATATTGTCGAATTCATGAAAAAACGAAAAAGTGATCCGCTTGTCTATGAAAAAAATGGATTTCAATGGATTAAAATGGGAGACTGGCACCGAAGGATCCTACCCAAACATATGGATGTACCGGCAAAGATCGATGATATGGATATTAACGATATTAATATCACCGCCCTCAGCATTAATGACCCGGGGCCGGAGTGGTTTGAAGAGGACGGAGCGGAAGTTGCCTTTATGATGAACAACTTTATTGCCGCGGTCGTCCGGAAAAACCCGGAGCGATTCATCGGTTTGTGTGTATTACCACTCCAGGATCCTCAGGCTGCGGAAAAGGAATTAAAGCGGTGTATAACCGACCTGGGAATGCGCGGTATTCTATTGTATACAAACCTTGCCGGGTCGTGGCCGGACGAACCGGAGTTCCGCTGGCTATTTGCTTACGCGGCTACCCATGATATACCGATTCTCCTTCATCCAGCCAAGCCATTGACGACCGAGCAGGTCAAGGGTTATAACCTGACCAGTTTGATGGGAAACATGTTTGAAAACACGATCGCTTTGGCGCGGATTATTGCCTCAGGATTACTGGACGAATACCCACAATTAAAACTGGTCTGCCCGCATCTGGGAGGCACTTTACCTTATATTGCCGGCCGGTTTGATCATCAGGTTGCAGTACTGAAACGAAGCAATCAAAATCTTAAGCACAAGCCCAGTGAATATTTACACCGTATTTACATGGACATTGTCTCTCCCCTACCCCTTGCGATCAAGTTTGCCGTAGAATTCTCCGGACCTGAGCATCTCTTGTTTGCCAGTGACCATCCCTGGGTTGATCCTCGTTTGATTAAGGATTGTCTGAAAAGTCTTAAACTACCACCAGAGGATGAAGAAAAAATTTTAGGGAGAAATGCACAAAAACTTTTCAATATATGAACTCTGATTCACTCGTCAAGATAGTCCTGCGCATAGTTATTGGATTTGGTGTTTTTTTCTGCATCATTGCTATTATCATACTATTTACCGGTGATTGGGTGGCTTTCTTTGGTATTGCCATCATCGGAGCGGGTTTCGCCGGGTTGGGATGGGCCGGGCAGCGGATTTTGCTACCCGCGTTGGGGGAAGAATCTCCACGTGGTACAGGTACTGTCGCAGGCGTCGTATTCGGCGGTGCTGGTGGTGTCATGCTGATAGGCAGTGTGGCCCTGCTTATTTCCGGTGAGCTGGGAGGTTTTGCCGGACTGGCGATCTTTGGCCTTAATTTTTGTAGCGTAGGTTACGCCGGTTACCGTCTTTTTAACGAACCCAAGGGGAAAAAACAGATTCTGGTAAATCAGAAACAACAACAGATAAGCGGTTTCTACGGACAGAGTGGCCAGCGTACGAGCAAAACTTATAGATATGTAGATGCATCCCTGTCCGATGAGGAAATCGAAAGGATGCAGCAGGAATGGTCCGAGAAACCATGGACGCAGCGGGAAGATTGGGCAGCCGGTTATGCGGTCCAGATGCATCCCCAGAGTTTGCGGTTACTGACAGGTTTTACGATTGTTTGGAATATCATCGGCTGGCTGTCTCTATTGACCTGGCCATCCCTAATAACTTACACCAGACCCAAATGATACCTGAAGATGATCGTATTCTGTGGCGGCTGGAAATAAACGCTGCTGTATCCGGCATAGATTATGCGGCACAGTTTGAGATACCGGTGTTTAATCGCAGTAAATAATTTATCCCTTTTTTGCTGGATAACATTGACACTATATTGGACAATCTTGCCACTTTGAAAAAATCAATTGTAGTTATCATATCTTTTTTAGTATTATTGTTGGTGTATGCGAATTGGCCAACCTCTTCTAATCCGATAAAAGGCTTGCTGGTAAAGTGATTGTAACTAAATCGAAGAGACAACTGGCAATATATAGTGGCCAAAATTTGCTTAAAGTATATTCAATATCCTTAGGAAAAAATCCTATCTGTCATAAAGAATAAAAAGCGAGATTAACAATGAATCCTATTCTTGGAATTTTTTATCATGCAGTTGGTGGGTTTGCTGCCGGTAGTTTTTATATACCCTTTAATAAAGTAAAAAATTGGGCCTGGGAAGTATACTGGCTGGTTGGCGGTTTATTTGCCTGGATTATTGCTCCCTGGGTAACTTCTGTCATTTTTGTTCCCGATTTACTTTTTTTACTCAAACAAATTTCTTTTTCGCAGATGCTCTGGCCCTATATATTTGGTGTTCTGTGGGGTATCGGTGGATTAACATTTGGTCTGACTATGCGATATCTGGGTATGTCATTGGGAATGGCACTAGCGCTAGGATTAACCGCAACATTTGGCACCTTAGTTCCCCCTATTTATTTTGGAAAGTTTTACCTTCTGATATCGCAAACATCCGGACTGGTTACACTGGGGGGCGTACTGATCTGTCTTATCGGTATTGCCATTACGGGACGTGCCGGTATATTAAAAGATAAAGAATTATCGAATGAACAAAAAACCGAGCATATCAAAGAATTTGATTTAAAAAAGGGAATTTGGGTGGCAATTATTGCTGGTGTTATGAGTGCCTGTTTTGCATTCGGGATTGCCGCCGGTAAACCGATAGCGGAATTAGCCATACAATATGGAACTCCCAAATTATTCAGTAATAGTCCGATTTTTATTTTTATTTTACTCGGTGGTTTTACAACCAATTTTATATGGTGTCTTTTTCTATCAATAAAAAATAAGTCAATCGGTGACTATATTAAAACAGAGAAGACACCGGTACTTAACAACTACTTTTTTTCAGCCCTTGCCGGTATTACCTGGTATTTTCAGTTTATGTTTTATGGCATGGGCACGACAAAAATGGGTGCGTATGATTTTGCCAGTTGGAGCATTCATATGGCCTTTATCATCATATTCAGTAATATGTGGGGACTCATTCTAAAAGAATGGAAAGGCTCAAGCCACAAAACACTAAGAATTATTGTTCTCGGTCTGATCATATTGGTGTTATCAACAATGATTATTGGTCTTGGTAATTATATCCAGACGTTTGAAGTGAGGTAATCACTAGATTCAGAATGGGCTATGCTATGATAGTCAAAAACTTTGTTTTTTAAGCAAAGATTTTAAAATCTTTTATCCACGGATTATCCGGCGCAGCCGGACACGGATTAAAACTAAACTAATAATAATTTTTAAATTGAATCCGTGTCAATCCGTGAAATCTGTGGACTATTTTTTTGCTTTGATTGCAGCATAGCTGCGGTATGAATAAAAAAGGTTGAATATGAATTCCCGGCAACGCTTCTTAACCACAATTAACAGGGGGATCCCCGATCGGCCGCCACTTTTTGCTACCTTTACCCCTCAGGTGGCAAAAAAAATGTCTGCTGAAATAAATCTCGCATACGAAGAACCCCTGGATTCACTTCTTTCCACCCGCATATCTCATATGAATGTATTAACCACATTGGGTAATGACGCCGTCGGAATTGCGGCCTGTTCTCCGGATAGTCATCCCATGATTGTTGATATTAAGGGTATTATCAGCAATGAATGGGGGATGCGTTTTAAAAATGTCGGACTGTATAATGAATTTATTGAATATCCACTGTCAGGGGCAGAAACTGCCGCAGATATTGAAAATTACTCCTTTCCGTCCCCTACTGCCGAAGGCAGATTCAGGGCAGCAGAGGCAGCTATTGAAAGATATGGTGCGGCATACGGTGTTGTTGCTGATCTGGAAACGTCGATTTTTGAAACCGCCTGGTACCTGACCGGTCTGGAAAAGTTACTGACCGATATGATCACCGGTGCTCCCTATGTCGACCCCTTATTTGACAGAATCATGACTATCAATATTACCATTGGACAGACTCTGATTGAACTAGGTGCTGACTTAATATGGGCCGGTGATGATTTTGGGGGTCAGAATGGGATGATTATCGCACCGCAGACATGGCGCCAGGTATTTAAGCCACGTATCAAATTTATGTTCGAGTCATTTCGAAAAATTAACCCGGATATAAAAATTGCCTGGCACAGCTGTGGTTCCATCCTCCCGATTATACCGGATTTTATTGATATCGGACTGGATATATTAAACCCTATTCAGCCGCTGGCCAAAGATATGGATTATCGGTTATTAAAAGAAAGATTTGGCCGGGATCTTATCTTTTTTGGCGGTATAGACGTTCAGCAATTATTGCCATTTGGAACACCGGAACAAATTAAAAAAGCGGTTAGAGAGCGTATTAAAATTCTGGGCGCAAATGGCGGATATATTGTAGGGCCGGCCCACAATATTCAGGATGATACACCGATTGAAAATGTGTTGGCATTTTTTGATGCCGTAACCGGAAAAATACGTAATTAATGCTGTGATAGACCGCGAACCAAAGCGCAATCAGCCAAGAATGAAGAGGGGTTAGTACGCCTCTGGAAAACAATCCAAAGGCGTGTCCTGCGGGCAGGAAAACAGAACGCCGCATTTTATGCGGATCCATCTAATCATTGTTCGATTCGGACGAGGACACTCAGGAGCAAGAAGATGATACGGAATTCTTTCCAAAACAAGATCCTTAGCATGAGGAATCAAGGCCGACGTATGGTGGCGCCGCTTGCGGGGTCTCTCGGTCTCAACATGACGAATTGCACCATCAAACTCGCCCAACAGAACTACGGCGAGCATTTTAAGGTCATGAAGGCCATTGCCGAATCATTTGAGCCAGATGTGATATTCCCGTTGATGGACTTGGCCGTTGAGGCCAATGCCTTGGGTAGATATACGGTCTTTCCGGAAACGGAGAGCCCTACCGTCGTCAAGAGCAAGTTCTTCATGGATGATCTCGCGAGGGCAAAGAATATTAATACTTCTTTCGATACACGGCTCCTCGGCTATGCCGAGACACTGAAGCTGATGTCCATTGGACTGCCACAGTCGATTCTAAAGGGGGCTTATGTGACGGGGCCATATTCTCTAGCGGCCCTGATTATGGGCGCCGATGACGCCGCCATGGCTACCGTCTTACGACCCGACGATTTGCACGAGCTTTGCCAATTCACAACGGAGAAGATCCAGGGATATGTCCGACTCCTCGTCGCCGCCGGAGCTCAAGTCATCTGCATCCTTGAACCAAGCGCCGTGATGCTGGGTCCCGACCACTTCGGTGAATTCTCCGCCACCTATGTACGCCATATTGTACACAGTTGCGCATACACCGGGGTGTCTACAATCTACCACACCTGTGGAAACACGATGCATCTGGTGGGTAAAATGGTCGAGGCGGGTATCGATGCAATAAGTCTCGATTCTCCTGAGGCCGGAGTCGATCTTCCCATAGTGGCCCAGGGACTGTCGTCAGACGTTATCATCATGGGTAACATCAATCCGACGGGAGTCCTTCTTAATGGCAGCCCTGGAGATGTCGAAGCAGAGGTGAACGACCTTCTGGAACGGATGGCGCCCTATCCGAATTTCCTCCTCAGCACCGGGTGCGACCTGCCTCAGGAAACTCCAGTAGAGAACGTCCAGGCATTCATGCGGGCCGGTCGCCGATATCGCGCGGTCCCGTAGAACGGGATTAAACGCTATCGTTTAGACAAGGAGAAGAAAGAAAATGTTTGAGCAGACCATTGCAATAAAGCCACATCATTTTGTGGATATTATTACTTCATTTGGAGGTGGAGAAAGAACCTTCCAACCTCATCCTTATGGACATGCTGTTCACATTATATCAGAGCGTATTTTCCATGATCATAATGTTCTTTTAAAAATAGAACTGGGTGCAGATGACATTTGCGGACCATGCATACATAATATCAGTGGTTCCTGTGATGATACAATAGATAATTCATACAGACCAACAGCACCATCATCAAAAAAAGAATGGAATCTTCTGATTGACGGACGATGGTGCGAAAGAATTAGAGTAAAACAAGGAGACAAACTTAGTGCCCGCGAATTAGTTAATCGATTAAAAAATTATATGGGAGATATTACAGACATTTACCGCGAAATTCCTGATGACATGACAAAAAAAAGAGCACAAAGATTAATGAAGGGTATCCAGTTTTTTCTACAGCCATTATCTTAAACTAGCTGATGCTTTATAAAATATCACTTAATTTCATTGTTAGGATTTTAGAATACACATTTAACTAAACTATAGTGGAGATTCTCATGCACATATCCGGAAACACTATTTTAATCACTGGAGGAGCAACTGGTATAGGTTTGGCCCTGGCAGAAGCTTTTTTACGAGTGGAAAATAAAGTTATCATCTGTGGTCGACGAGAGGATAAACTTGTCCAGGCGAAGGACAAATTCTCTAAACTCCAGACCATGAAATTCGATGTCGCTAACCCGGAGGATAGAGATCGCCTGTATCATTGGGTGAAAGAAAACCATAAGGATTTTAATATCCTAATCAACAACGCCGGCGTTCAGAAAGCGATTGACTTTAAAAAAGGAACTACCGACCTTCAAGGTGATGAGAATGAAATTAACATAAATTTGCAGGCTCCGGTTCATCTTTCTGCCCAGTTTGTCCCACATCTGATGACCCAAAAAGAAGCAGCCATTGTAAACATCTCATCAGGACTTGCTTTTATTCCAATCACCATTATGCCTGTCTATTGTGCTACAAAAGCAGCGTTGCATTCTTTTACTCTATCATTGAGATATCAGTTGAAAGATACATCAATAAAGGTCTTTGAGATCATACCCCCAACAACTGATACAGAACTGGACCGAGGAGCACGACAAAGAAGAGGTCAAACAGATCGAGGAATCAAGCCCGGAATAGTTGCAGAGGCAACTATTGAAGCCATGGAAAAAGATGATTTCGAAGTAGCAGTAGGACAAGCACAATTTCTGCGCACAAGCTCGCGGAATGAACCGGAACGTGTGTTTCAAATGATAAATGGGTTATAGTGCTTATACTACTATCGTTTTAAAGGAATATTTCATTTGCCAAATCCAAAGTTAAGAAGAGAGATAATGAATTTTGTGAGAACTTTTAGGTAACAGTAGTGAACTTGTTAGCGATTTTTGAGAAAAAAAGTCAAACCTTCCATTTGTTCTTAGGATTTACGCTCATCTGTGTCATAGGAATCACTGATTTCCTGACAGGGTTTGAGCTTGGATTTTCGGTGTTCTATGTGCTTCCAATTTTTTTTACTACTTGGCTATCGGGTCAACGATTTGGACTCATCGTTTCATTTATCAGTGCCTTTGTATGGATTAGCGCTGATATAGCCACAGGGCATACTTATTCACATCCTCTCATTCCTTTTTGGAATACCCTGATCCGACTCATTTTTTTTATTATCATCACCTTGCTATTGTCAGCATTAAGAAAAGCCATGATACGGGAGGGCGAACTGGCTCGTTCAGATTATTTGACTGGAGCGGTGAACTCACGCTTCTTTTATGAATTAACGCAGATAGAAATTAACCGTTTTCAAAGATTTCAGCATCCATTTACACTAGCCTATCTTGATCTTGACAACTTCAAAATGGTGAACGATCATTTCGGACACCTAATCGGTGACCAGGTTCTCCGCACGGTGGTAAGCTCTCTTAAAAATAATATACGAAAAACGGATGTGGTTGCGCGACTAGGCGGCGATGAATTTGCATTATTATTGCCCGAAACTAACGAAGAATCGGCCCGTATTACTCTTTCTAAAATCCAAATTGCTCTCTTAGAAGCAATGCGACAGAGCAATTGGCCAATAACATTAAGCATTGGTGTAGTGACATGCACTGCCGCACCCCAAGGAATTGACGAATTAGTAAGAATGACAGATGAGTTGATGTACTCGGTGAAACGTAACAATAAGAATGCAATCAAATTCTCCACTTACACCGGCTAACGTGTCTTTGTCCTTTCAAATCCAGTCATTAACGGATCTTCGACAATAAAAAAATGCTTAATGAATTACTCTTATACAATCGAAGTTCAAGAAATAATTTTGAAAAGGGAAGGTGGTATTCACGACCGTCTCTTGATGCTGAAGCAGCGACTGGATGGCTTCGTCTCCCTGGACGCAGGCACCACCACCGGAACTATCGTGACCAAACCGCTAATCTTCGAAGGCGACAAGCTGGTGTTGAACATCTCTGCTGAGGGAACAGCCCGCGTTGGCTTCTTCGATGAGGACGGTCGAGTGGTCAGTGGCTTTGGTCACGTTGCGCACAGATTAAAATTTGTATGCCGGAGTACAAGATGCCGAGCCTAGTGAACCACACATTATTTACTTCAAATGATCAAGAAAAATGATTAAATACATATCAATGCTTCGTGGAATCAATGTCAGTGGGCAGAAAAAATTCACCGCAGCTAAAATGCGAAGAATAAGACGCGATCTATGACTAATTACCCTTAGGCTGCCGGGAAGAAATGGGAAACAGATGATGATATCCAGTAACAATAATATCCGTATTTGAAAACGATGAATAGAATATTTATTAAAATAAAAAAACTGCTTTTCTGTGTGCTTTTAATTTTTATACTCGTGCAAACCACCCGGGCTGGCAGAAAATCTCTGGAAGAGGATATTGCCGACGGTTACCTGGACGATTATAGTAAAATTGAAGCTGCATTCATCCTTTCCGGTGTTACCCACCCTGATAGCTTGCAGCTCTATTTGGACTGGTACCATCAACTTTTGACTAAAATTAAAACATTCCCTTTTGAATTCGATGATCCCGTTGGCTCAGCCCAGACAGTTTTTTTGTATCTGCATTCTGCCTGGTTAAAAACCTACGCTTTTGAATCCACCACTCTGGCCGATATTGTCCGCAATAAAGAATATAACTGTGTAGCGGCGACCATTTTATATAATATCATATGTGAAGATCTTACCTGGTCCTGTGAGGCTTTTGAAACACCAACCCATGTATATACCATTTTCAATAATTTCAGAGAGAACCTGATTGTTGAAAATACCAGCACGATGGGTTTTGACATAATGAAGAATTTAAAAGCGTATTCTAAATACCTGGCACAGTATTATCCTAAAAGCGAAGTACTGCGTATAGGTTTGGATAAACTCTATTACCATGAAAACAGCAAAGGACGTGTTATTACTAACACGGAATTGCTGGGTCTGTTGGCCTATAACCGGGCTTACCTGGCTAAAAAAAATAATGACTATAAGGCTGCCTACGACTATGTTCTGCTGGCTCAACAGTTCAACCGGGATTCCAGGTCGAATGTCAATTTTGAAGTTGGGCTCTATTATTCCTGGGGAAAACAATTGTTTTCAAAAAAGGACTTTATGGCTGCTTTCGCTGTTTTTGCCGATGCTTTTTACCGTTATCCTGATAATGAGGATTTTCTTAAGAATACATTTACTTCTTTTTATAAATCCCTTCAAAGTAATTGGCAAAGTAAAGATTGGGCGGAGAGCACCCGCCTAATTGAAGAAATGATAGTTTTAGATATCTTACAGGAACAGGATTACCAAAATATCAAAAAATTTTTAATGAACTGGCAACATTACTTTAAGATCAAAAAAGATGAAAAATCCTCTAACTTAGTCCGGCGTTATTTGGAGAAGTTTGGCTCCTGACATAATACACACAGCATCGCAGGATGTTAGTGAATTAGGAAATAATTTAAATGAAATCTACTCTATATTAAAACCGCTCATTTTCTCATCCTGCAACATTATCTGAAGAATTTTTACTAATAATCCCCAAAATATACAATACAATAAGTGTCGTTAAGAATGGATTCACGGCAGGCCAATCTTAACTATAACTATCATAAAATAACGAATCTATCTGCCGGTAGAGTAAAGGAGTTCCCCATGAATAAAATGATTTTATTTCTATTCGCAGTTTTCATCTGTTTTCCGGTTTTCGGACAACAAAATCTTGACGGCAGGTCTGTCAATCGTGGTAAAATTTTTACCACAGATTCCCAGATCATTGAGGGTGAGTATATTGTTTTTTCTAAAGATTCGATCGAATATTATCCGGAAGAATCCCAGGATCGTAAAGTTCTCGGATTGAATCAAGTGACAGAAGTTTCGGAGTATGATGGTCATTATGGAAATACCGGCATTTGGCTTGGTGGACTCGCCGGATGTGGTATTGGTGTGGCGGTGGCTTTAGGAACTAAAGAAACAGAAACTACCGGTTTCATACAAACTACAACTATTCAAACCTGGCCAATATATCTTTTCACCGCTTTAGGCACATTGGTTGGTTATGCACTCGGAAGCGCATCGGAAGATTGGGACACGGTTTACAGCAACAATAATGCCGCGATCCTCAAAAATATATATGGCAAACAAAATAAGCGCAAAGGAATGATGGTATCCTATAATGTGTATTTTTAAATACATTGAAAAATATCGGGTAGTTCTAAAATGCCAGCGGGTAAACTGTATTATCAGTCTTTGGAACTACCCTATTCACTAAGGAGAGTTTGTATGAGATATATATTTATTGTATTTTTATTTATATTTATGCTTGCCATATATTGTATCGGTTGTTCAACATTAAAAGGTCCCTTGTTCAAACCCGTTTTGGATGTTCCTGAAGACCAGAGTGTTGTTTATTTGTATCGTATGGGTGATAATTCTAACACAGAATTCATGATTACATACAATTATGAGCAGTTATGTGTTCTTAAGAATAATGGATACTTTCCATTTTTCGTTGAGCCAGGAAAAGTGGAGTTATCATCGGCCGTACAGTTTAAGATGTTTGCAACAGGTATTTTGGATGCAGCAGTTGCTACTCCTACAAAATTTGTTTTTGAAGCAAAACCGGGACTATCGTATTTTATAAAATGCACAGCTGGCACATTTGGTGGTCAAGAACTTACCATCAAGTTGGTGCCGGAAAATTTTGGATCTAATGACATTAAAGAATGCAGGTTATTGGAAACAGAACCATTGTTCAGATAGGGTCACACATCCAATGTGTCATTTTCGACATGGAAAAGGTGGAACAATGAAAGTATTCAATGAATGGAGATTGTTGATTACAGCACTGATCGCAGTAATAATTATATTATGTATGTTTGCGGGTGAACAGGCATATCTCACCCCACCGCAGGTCATAGTACCACCCGATCAGAATCATGCATTGACAAGCCGGATGTTTCAGGGCATCCCGAGTCTGGCCATCAGCCCAGAGGGGCGACTTTGGGCAACCTGGTATGCCGGAAAAACACCAAAAGAAGACCACAATAATTATGTAGTGGTTGCCACCAGCGGGGACGGCGGCATGACCTGGACGGAAAGCCTCAGCATCGATCCCGACACCGACGGCCCGGTTCGTGCGTTTGATCCCGAATTGTGGATCGATCCGGAAGCAAGGCTTTGGTCCTTTTGGGCACAGGCAATCGGTCATGACGGTACGGTTGCCGGTGTTTGGGCCATGACCAACAACGATCCGGACAAGAGCGGTTCCGATTGGTCACAGCCCAGGCGCCTCACCGATGGGATTATGATGTGCAAACCAACCATTTTATCATCCGGAGAATGGATGCTACCCGCGTCGACCTGGCGTGACACCGACAACAGTGCCAGAGTCGTTGTCTCCACAGATAAAGGCCAAACCTGGAGCGTTCGGGGTTCGTGTAATGTACCCAGGAAAGTCAGAGATTACGATGAGCACATGATCGTTGAGAGAAATGACCAGTCTTTATGGATGCTGGTTCGCACCTCGTACGGTATTGGAGAGAGTATATCAAGTGACCGCGGACAAACCTGGAGTGCTCTGGTACCTTCTCCCATCCAGCACCCGTCCGCCCGTTTTTTTATCCGTCGCCTTTATTCAGGTAACTTGCTTCTTGTCAAGCATGGACCGATCAGTGAAAGAATCGGGCGCTCACATCTTACCGCCTATTTGTCTGGAGACGATGGTCTTACCTGGTCAAACGGACTGATGCTCGATGAAAGAAAAGGGGTTTCCTATCCTGATGGTCAGCAGAACCAGGATGGAACGATCCATATCATTTACGATTATTCCCGTAGAGAGGCCAGAGAGATTCTGATGGCCACTTTTACTGAAAATGATGTTATTGTGGGGGATCCGGAATCAGCAAGTGTTTCATTACGAATGATTGTAAGCAAGTATCCTGAGAAAAGAGATCAAGAGTAGGCAACATTGATGACTGTCAAGTAAGAAGATTGAAGAGTAAGGGTGCAAAAGTTCCACATCTCAATTGTACAGGCAGCTACAGCCAATGGGATTAAACTCATAAAACCGGCACTGTCTGATTGCAGCCTGACATCCCTCTCCACTTATTCCATAGCGGCTCCTGGTGGCCAGCCTATACATGCCATGACAAAAAAGATCCTGAGCGTATTCTGCTAATCATTATAATTCGCTCTCATAAAGGCTCCGTTCATCTTATATTGAATTTATGAGTTATTTCTATTAACATAGGGGTGGAAAATCATCTTAACATTAAATACAAATATTTTAAAAGGAGTACCTCACATGAGACAAAAATTATGGCTTATCGTTTTAATTCCAACCCTTATGGCCTTCTTATCCGGTTGCTATTCCGCCGGATCATTTTTGTCCCAGAATGTTACAAATGTCGAATTATCTGATCCCAACTTCAACTATGTAGCCAGAAATTTGGAGGGATCTTCGAAAGCAGACTATCTGATCGGTGTCAGTTTTTCGACCGGTTTTTTGGCCAACACTTTTGCCCTTGTCAGGGTTGGTGGAACTGCAACATTATATGATGATGCCATACAGGATCTGTGGAAAAAATACAAAGAAAAACATGGGGATCTCGACGGAAAAAAACTAGCGCTCGTTAACATACGCTACGATTCGGATATTATAAATCTTTTTGTCTATACGCAGACAAAACTTTATATTCATGCCGATATCGTTGAGTTTACCGAATAAGTTCTGTAGGGATGACTAAACTGCGCTGGGGTGTCTTAAGCACTGCCAAAATCGGTACCCAAAAAGTGATTCCTGCCATGCAATTAAGCGCATATTGCGAGATCACTGCCATCGCCTCACGCAATTTAGCAAAAGCACAGGAAATAGCCGATCAATTGCATATACCCAACGCTTACGGATCTTACGAGGCCCTGCTCGCTGATAGTCATATTGATGCCGTCTACATTTCACTTCCCAATCAATTGCATGTCCCCTGGTCGATCAAAGCACTCGCAGCCGGAAAACACGTGCTGTGTGAGAAGCCGATAAGTATGGATCTCTCAGAAGCTCAGAAATTGTATGAAACTGCTCAAAAGTACCCTCAGCTGAAAATAATGGAAGCCTTCATGTATCGATTTCATCCCCAATGGCAATTTTCCCGCCAATTGGTCATAGACGGTAAAATCGGAGAACTAAAGACCATTCAATCATTTTTCTCCTACCACAACATTGATCCTGATAATATCCGAAATCGCCCGGAATGCGGCGGCGGTGGTCTAATGGATATCGGGTGCTATTGTATATCGCTGGCCCGTTTTATCTTTAATGAAGAACCACGACGTGTCAGTGGTGTTCTTGCATATGATCCAACATTTAAAGTTGACCGGTTAACCTCCGGGTTGCTCGAGTTTAAAAACGGAATTTCTACTTTCACCTGCGCCACTCAGATATCACCTTATCAACGGGTTAATATATTCGGTAGTGAGGGCTGGATAGAAATTGAAATACCCTTCAATGCACCCTCTGACAAACCATGCAGGATCTGGCATCAGCGTGGATCAGATATTGAAGAGATTATTTTTGATGTTTGCGACCAATACACAATCCAGGGCGACGTATTCTCCCAGGCAATTATCAACAACACTCCTGTCCCGACGCCTCTGGAAGATGCTGTCGCCAACATGAAGGTAATTGATGCTCTGATTGAGCAGTCAAGTTCCCATAGTTGACCAATGAAAGCGGCATCATATTTTTTATGATTTATTTATGATTTTTTTTATCTTTAGTAATCTGACTTATTTATAAAAACTAATATTTGAAGTATAAGTAGCATATAATCAACGATTTAATTCCCCCTTAGCAGGGGCTGTTGCAGTATCGGTTAATCAGTACCGATCTCGGTTTATGAAGGCTCTGTTTCCCCCTTGGAAAAGGGGGACTAAGGGGGATATAAAATTGATTTATGTTACTAAAAAACAACCCCTTAATCATATTTACAAAAGGAGCCCCCGGATGAGACTTCTATCAAATTCGCAAATTTTAGTAATCCTTAATCTGCTTATTCTAACATCTTCAGCCTTTGCTGATGATCTTTTTCCAGTAGCTCAAAAACTATGGAAACCGGTGGAAGATAATGTTTATCTGCAGGAGGTCGCGAAAAAAATCCCGCTAAAGCAGCCCATCCGTTCACTGGCCCTTTTTGAGGGAACCTGCTATGCAGCGATTAATAATAACATCTATGTTGTAAAAGATGAAAAGATTAGTCCATTAAAATCCGGACCGGTAGGAGTAAAAAGACTGAAAACAGCAGGTGGTAATCTCTGGGCCCTGACATCCAATGGTTTATACAGATTTATAAATAAAAAATGGCAGAAAATGGATGATCAGGAGTATGTGGACGTCTGTATGCACCTCGGGAATGTGCATGGTGCTACCCGGAATGATGTCTTTCGTCTTGAAGGAGACAGATTTATCAACATTAAACCGGCGGGTGGTTACTTATCCAGTGATATCACGATGGTAATGGCAGATGGTACCCAAATACTTGCCGATCCGGTTCAAATTGGCCCGATTGATCGGATCGCCTCATTCAGCAGTACACTTTATATACTCAGACCCGGAAAACTGGTATTATTTGATGGACGAATTGTCGATCAGGATTTTGTTGACTGGGGAAGACTGCCCTCACCCCAAACCCGCGATCTGCTGTCTTCCGGAAGCCGCTTATTTATAAGCACCGGGCGCGGACTCGTCGTTTTACGAGGTGCTGCCATGAGTACCCTCACGGGAAAAGACGGGCTACCCTATGAGAACACCACTTGTCTTGCAAAGGGTTTTGCTGATGATGTTTGGATCGGTACAACAACGGGTGCGGTTCGTATGTTAGAAAATGAATGGCATTATTTCGGTGCCGATCACTGGCTGCCTGCGGACAATGTTCACGATATCGCTGTGGGTGATAATATTGTCTATATTGCTACAGACGGCGGCATCGGAATTATCCGCTACGAACCGTATACCCTTCGCAAAAAAGCCGCCCATTACGAACGGCATATCGACGAATGGGGACATAAGCGGTTAGGATTTATACACACTATTTACAAGCATGACGATATATGGATACGGGAAGTGAGTGACAATGACGGTGGGCATACGGCACCTTACCTGGCCGCGATGTGTTACAAATATGTTGTTACCGGTGATGAAACAGCCCGGCAGGAAGCCGTTGAATCTTTTAAGGCTATGCTTTGGCTGGAGCGGATTACCCCCATTGATGGTTTTGTTGCCCGCGCCATTTGGTCCGCCACCGGGGATATGGATAAGCGCAGCCGTCATGGTTCCGGTGGTTTGCCTGCAAAATGGTACCCAACCGCTGATGGTAAATGGTACTGGAAAGGAGATACATCCAGTGATGAAATAATCGCCCATTTTTACGCCGTTTCTATTTTTCACGATTTGGTTGCCAAGGGAATTGAAAAGAAAATGGCCAAAGAACATCTTGCCCGGATTGCCGCCCACATTATCGATAACGGTTGGGTGATGCGGGATATGGATGGCAAACCGACCCGTTGGGGACGCTGGGATCCGGACTATCTGCTCAGGCCCTATGGATCCTGGGACAGGGGACTTAACGGTCTGGAAGTGCAAGCCTTTATGCGGGCGGCATTCTCGGTAACGGGGGATAAAAAATTCGAAGACGGCTTTCAACAATTAATCGATTGGGGATACCATAATTATACAGTTCGTCAAAAAAGAACTTTTCCACAAGCAGACGTCGCCCCCTGGGATGACAATCTGGCATTCAGGAGTTACTATACGTTATTACGCTACATTGATGATCCAAACTTAAGATCTATTTATATCCGCAGTCTGGCCCGCACCTGGGCAATCAAACGATTGGAGCATATCTCCTGGTTCAATTTTGCTTATGGCGCCATTACCGGGAATGACTGTGAGCTGGAAAGATCGGTAAAACATTTACGGGAATGGACACTGGATTGTATCGAGTATAATTATAAAAATTCGCACCGGGCAGATCTGGCACCGGAACCCGGTTATGTACCCTACGAAGGCGGTACGACGCGGGCTATATCACCCCGGGAAATGTCCGTATCACGCGGGAGCCGCAATGCCCAGCATTATGATGGTGGTGCTAACGGCCTGCGGGTGATGGAACCGACCAGTTTTCTGCGGGACTACTGGATGGCCCGATATCATGGTTTTATCAAAGCCCCTTCCACCACAAAACAAGAACTGATCTCAGTCTCTCCAAGCAGTGGAAAAAAATTTGGAGCGGAACCTTATAAGGGAACAACAAGACCCGAAATTTACTAATCGGAACATGAAAAAATGAAAAAGAATAATAAAAACAAAACCACCTCGCCAAAGGCGGGCAGGCAGAGACCCCAGAGAATCACTCTGTGCCCGCCAGTGGGCGGATCCGCCTACCGGCGTGAAACTCTTAAAAAATAATCAATTGAAGATAGTATTGAGATAATAAAATCAAATGTATTAAAAACTTCTTCTTAACTTAGGAGATATCTTCAATATTTCTCAGTTGTTAATATATCTAAGGCAGAGAATATTAGAGTTGGAGCTGTAATCAATTTTAAAGTTGGAATCATTAGAGTCCGGTTTAAAAAAATGGTTCAATTTATATTTAAAAAACTCATCCCCAAACCCCTTCTCTTGAAAAGAGAAGGGGCTCCCTAAAGTCCCTCTCTTTACAAGAGAGGGATTTAGGGTGAGTTCTTTAAATCAAGTCTCTATGTTTATTAAAACTCTATACCATTTGATATTCTGGTGATAACTTCTAATGATTATGGTTGTAACTGGACACTCATAAGTTGGAATGTTAAAAGATGGAATTAAGGGCGTGACTTTGAGGCAATCGCAGAGAGGCAAAAAAAAGATTCTTTAAGTCAATAAATATTAAATAGTTACTCTGTGCGCTCTGTGGTTATCTTTTACACTACCGGATTAAGAGACGGGTTAAAACATGAAAAAATTGTATCCTATTATCTTTTGTCTACTAGTACTGTTGTCGGATTGTCCCCTTTCCGCACAATCCACGGAACCTGTTTCACTTGCCGCTACTTATCCAATCGGAGAATTGGAAAAAATAGTAATTCCTCTCAAAGACTGGCACCCATACCCGACCTATTTGAAGCCGGAAGGATTTGAGAAAATTCCGGAAACAGTCCGGCAGGCATATATAACATCAGCAGAGAAAGAACTTGACCTGGAATGGCCACTTTTTCCGGCGACGACTTTTCTGGAGTTTGTAAGAAATGGTAACCGCTCGAACTATGAGGGATTGTCATTTGATCGCCGAAAACGACTGGCAACCCTAGTGCTCGCAGAAGTATTCGAACGTCAGGGCCGGTTCATGGATGAGATTGTCAATGGAATTTGGGCAGTCTGTGAAGAATCCTTCTGGGGTGTTCCTGCGCATAACCAGGGCCTGGGATTACCGGATATCGACCAACCGATTGTCGATTTATTCGCCGCCGAAACCGGCGCTCTGATGGCCTGGATCCACTATTTAATTGCCCCGGCGTTGGATAAGATTAACCCTATGATTACAAAAAGGATGATTGCCGAAACTGACCGCCGGATTTTAACCCCTTATTGGGAACATACCGACTGGGGCTGGATGGGCTTTAACTGGAGGAATAGAAACGGATATATGCGTCCGGTGAATAATTGGAATCCCTGGATCAATTCAAATATCATTGCCTGTACGCTCCTTTTAGAGAAAGATCCTCAGCGGCGGATAAACATTCTTTACAAAACCATGGATAGCATCGATAATTTTACTCAACCCTATCCCCCGGATGGCGGATGTGATGAAGGACCGAGCTACTGGGGCCGGGCGGCGGCTTCACTATACGATTGTCTCGAACTTTTATATCAGGCCTCCAATGGTAAAATCAATATATTTGATGAGCCACTGATCATTAACATGGGCAGTTTTATCACAAAAGCATATATCAGCCAGCCTTATTTTATTAATTTTGCCGATGCATCGGCTAAAATGAGCATCGATGCACCGATTGTTTACCGGTACGGGAAAGCGATCAATAATAAAGCGATGATGACCTTTGCCGCTTTCGAAGCACAGGCGCAGGATATAAGTAGTAACAAACTTTCCGGAAGTTTTGGTGTATTAAACCGTGTACTCCCGGCACTATTTACCCTAAGTGAACTTCTGACCACGCAACCGGCTCAACCATTTATCAGAGATGTCTGGTTACCGGATATACAGGTAATGACGGCCCGTTCATATTCCAATAGCAATGAAAGTTTTTACGTTGCAGCTAAAGGCGGTCACAATGATGAAAGTCACAATCATAATGATGTTGGTACTTTTATTGTCTATGCGCACGGAGAACCGGTTTTAATCGATGCCGGGGCTCAAACCTATACCGCAAAAACGTTTAGCAGCCAACGCTATGAATTGTGGAATAACCAATCGGCCTATCACAATCTGCCCACCATTAATGGCGTGATGCAAAAACAGGGACACACTTACATGGCTACAGATATCCGTTATTCATCATCGGACCTATCAGCCCAACTCAACCTGGACATATCCACCGCTTATCCCTCCGGGGCATCTGTTAAATCCTGGCATCGCTCCATTACATTAAACCGGGGTGAAAATGTCTCCATTATTGATGATTATGAACTAACTAAATTCATTGAACCACCAACGTTTAATTTTCTGACACCACTGGAGACGGACCTGTCAAAATCCGGTAAAATAATTTTATCTAATGGTACGTCGGGCACGGACAATGTTTACTTTTTAACTTATCCGGAAGATAATATAGAAGCTTTTATCGAGATTATTCCCATCGAAGATAACAAAATGCGTGCCAGCTGGGGCCGGGAATTGCGACGTATCGTTCTTAAAGGAACCGATCAGTCACTGAAAGGACGCGTTAAAATCACGATCGGGGAATAATCGGTTATCATTTAAACCTGATCCGAAATGAAAAAGAATTGTTTGCCGCACGAAAATATATGATGAACAAACCGAAAAAATATTAACAATAATTCTAATTCTGACTATTCTTCCATCCGTTACACGGGCATGGCACGCCATGCCCCTACAATCACGACTGCAATTTCTCCCTTAAATAGAGGTTTTGAACATTTGTATTTAATGGATTTTTTAACCAATTTTAATTAAAATAAAAATTAGCCCTTCGTCCAAGATTGAGCGTCGCTAGGCTATTGTAGCCAATAAATTTGTTTTTTTAGGAAAGTTTTAAAAACTTTTAACCCCCCGTCTGAGCCGGGCAGGCGGATTCTCCGGCGCAGCCGGACACGGATTAAAACTAAAATAATAATTTTTAAATGAAATCCGTGTCAATCCGTGGAATCTGTGGACTATTTTTTTTTGTTAGCAGCCTCGATCTGCGGTATGATTAGGTCAGGTTATTTAGAGCCCAATGTTATTCTAAAATGGATTTGATCGTGGGTTATTATTTAAAAATTAAATATACGATAATATTTATAATTGCGATCGGATGCCTCTTTCAAACTTGTAATAGCAAAAATAAATCTGGTATAATTCCGGTAATACCTTTAAAACGAGCGCATGCGCATAATGATTACCGTCACCGACAACCTTTATTTGATGCTTTGAACAATGGTTTTACCAGTATTGAAGCGGATATCCATTTGAAAAAGGGCCAATTATATGTGGCCCATGACCGTTGGGAGATCATAGAAACCAATACCCTTCAATCACTCTATTTGGAGCCCCTGAAGCGGTTAATAGAAAAAAACGGGGGGTCTGTCTTTAAGAACGGACCACCCCTTACCCTCTTTATCGATATAAAATCCGAGGCCGACTCAACCTACTTGGTCCTTGAGGAAGTACTAAAAAAGTATAAGGATATTCTGATTATTTACGAAGGCGGTAAAAAAACGGACGGTGCTATAGAGGTTATTGTTTCCGGTAACCGTTCCCCGGCACTCAAGAAGGAAAATAATATTAAATATGCCTTTTATGACGGCAGACTTGTGGATTTGGGATCGGCGATACCGCATGCCATTATCCCGATTATCAGTGAGAATTGGACCAATCACTTTCAATGGAGAGGAAACGGTCAGTTACCGGTGACTGAAAAAGAAAAACTGAGGAGAATCGTTAGCCAGGCTCATAAAGAAAGCCGTCGTGTTCGTTTTTGGGCAACGGATATTGATTCACCGGAATTTCAGATCAATATTTGGAAAGAACTCATCACTGCCGGAGTTGATTTGATCAATACTGACAAATTAAAGGCATTGCGTGATTTTTTACTTCGACAGCCCCTATAAAGGGGGAATCGGATCTTGCCCCCCTATTAAGGGGGGATTAAGGGGGGTGTTTTCTTAGCAAATAAAAATAATAAGTTAAATAGAAAACATATGTCCCGATTTTTTCGGGATGACACTACCCACCGGAGAATTAGGAATTTTGATGAAACGCAGAACTTTCATAAAGACGGTCGGACTTAGTACTCTCGTTGGGACAGGAGCCGGATCCGCTATAAAGCGGGAATCTGACAATTATCGTGTGGCGGTGATTGGGCATACCGGCCGCGGTAACTATGGGCATGGGTTAGACCGCGTCTGGCAAGATGTTCCTAGTGCAGATATTATTGCCGTTGCGGATGCGGATCCGGATGGTTTAAACAAAGCAATCAGTCGGCTTGGTGGCGTGAGAGGATTTCTCAATTATCGCCGGATGCTGGATGAAGTACAACCTGATCTAGTAAGTATTGCCCCTCGATGGCTTGACCAGCACCGGGATATGGTCGTTGCCGCTGCGGAGCACGGTGTAAAAGGAATTTATCTCGAAAAACCAATGTGCCGTACACTTGCAGAAGCAGATGAAATGATAAGCGCATGTGAAAAAAATAGGGTCAAGCTGGCCATCGCTCACCAGACACGTTACAGCCCAAAGATAAAAGTGATCCAACAATTAATCAGCGCCGGCAGCCTCGGGCAATTGCTAGAATTCCGGGCCCGGGGTAAAGACGATCATCGCGGAGGCGGTGAAGATCTCTGGGTACTTGGTACCCATGTTCTGGATATTATGCGTCTTTTGGGTGGTGAACCACAGCTATGTTCTGCGATTCTTCTACAGAATAGTCGAATGGTCACTGCCGGGGATGTTAAAGTAGGCGCCGAGGGCATTGGTCCATTAGCTGGCGATGAGGTCCATGTACGCTATCCGTTGAGTGGAGGCGCTGTCGGCTACTTTGATTCGGCGCGGGAAGGCAAAGGAACGCCATCCCGCTTTGGTATCCGGATTTTTGGTACCGAAGGTGTTATCGAACTTCATGAGGTAGGTTATTTACCACACGTGCAATATCTCCCCGACTCTTCCTGGTCACCGGGACGAACGGGGAAAGTTTGGGTATCGATTAGCTCCGCCGGATTGAATAAACCGGAGCCCATTGAAGAAGGCGGCTTACATGCTGGCAACGTCGCTGCTGTGAAAGATCTTATTGCAGCCATCAAAGAAGATCGTCAACCGGTATCGAACATCTATGAAGCCAGAAAAACAACCGAGATGATCGTCGCTGCCTTTGAGTCGCACCGCCTCAGGGGTCAGGTGACATTTCCACTCAAGAATCGCGAAAATCCGCTCACCATGCTTGAGTGACGAAGCATTTCGCCATATCATTTAACAAAGAAGGTTAGAATAAATATGAATCGCAAAAATTTTATAAAGATATCCGCATCGTTACTCTGGGGATTTTGGGCAAAGGTCCTCGGCAAAACCCTAAACCCAGGTAACCCCATTCAGAACAGAGAAGACATGATATTTGGCTGGACCACCTGCCTGACCTATGAAACCGCTGACCGGAAACTTGGTTTTGATTATTTCAGCCGCCTCCTGGACGAGATGCATATGCATGGCATGTCCCATCTGATCGTTATGATGGCCAGTCATGGATATTATTCCCCAAAAAATCATGGCTTAGCCTGGCCGGTGAGTAATGAAAAACTCAAATATCAATTAGATAAAAAGGCCATCAATGCCCATCAAGACTCCGAATTCTTTCATAAAATTATAAAAAAAGCACACCAATTAAATATTAAAATATTTATTGAAATCAAATATCTTGGATTGTTAGGTGTCGAGCAGGGCTATCCTGGTATTGAATTTAGAAGAAAACGGGATGGACGCATCACACACGATATAAGAGCAGAGGCCAGTGATTACGAAAGAGAGGCTATAAAATGTCTGCATATTTGCTGTGATAATCCCCAGGCCCATCACTATATGCGTGATAAGATTTCGGATGTTTTACAGCGGTATAAAACTCTGGACGGAATTTTATTAGAACACCCTTCTTACTCCGGAGATACTTGCTATTGCCAGGACACCCGGCGAAAATTATTCAGCGATACCGGTAAAAATCTCGAGGATATTTCTCTTAAGGAATTAAGAGAATGGAAGAGTCAGCGAATTAAAGATACTTTGATCGATCTAAAGAATTTAGTAAAATCGATTAATCCTGATTTTAAGTATGGTTTCTACTCAGGATTCTCCCCATCGGACGGAGATATTGCCGCCTTTCAATTAAACCGCGGTCATGATACTCAAACGCTCAATCAGGTTGGCTTTGATTTCATCATGCCCTATTGTGAAGGCCGGCATAAAAATCGTGAAACGGAAGAAATAGAACGCATTATCAGATATATGGCGCCCATGGATTGTTATTTACATACGACCATCCGGCGGGAATCGCCTCATAACTATCAATTACCTCCCAAAGGTCCGGAATATATTAAAAATATCATTACCTGGGGCAAACAATATCATAAACAGAATAAACAATTTATCGGAATGACCTTTTTCAATGAAGTAAAAATACCACAGGAGAACAGAAAAGCTGTCTATGATTCAATCAGAGAATAAGTTTTATATTTAACCTGGATAGCGCAATCTGTTCATGCATATATATTTACACGCGTCTATGCTATTGTAGCCAAAAACTTTGTTTTTTTAGCAAATATTTTAAAAACTTTTATCCACGGATTATCCGGCGCAGCCGGACACGGATTAGAAGTAAATTAAAAATAATTTTAAAATAAAATCTGTGTCAATCCGTGTTAATCCGTGAAATCCGTGGACTATTTTTTTTTTGAATGCAGCAATATGCTGCGGTATGCTATTACAAACAAAAACTTTGTTATTTTAACAAAGTTTTTAAAAGACAAATAACAAATCACAAATATCAAATAAATTCCAAATCACAATTCAAGAAATTCAATCGTTTATATTTCGGTCATTAGTATTTTGAGAATTGATTATTATTTGGATTTTGTAATTTGTCATTTGATATTTGATTGCAGCATCGCTGCGGTATGAATAGATCGGGATAAATAATTTTAATATAAGAATAGGTGTCTCCATTTTTTTTACAAACATCTTTCATTAAAATTAGGGGAAAAAAATGGGTTTATTTGATTTTTTAAGAAATGTGGGTAGTGATATTTTTGGCGGGGATGATGAAGCAGAAAAGATTACCGAATTGATTACTACTGAATTAGGTGATAAAGTAAAAGATTTAAAAGTTGAATTTGATGATGGTCTGGTGACACTTTCTGGCTCCTGCGATACGCAGGAAACAAAAGAAAAAGCGATTCTCCTGGCTGGAAATCTGAAGGGGGTTGAGAAAGTTAATGATGTAAGTCTGGTTGCACCTCCGGCTGTTGAACCTTTTGATTTTTATACGATCAAGAGGGGTGATTCACTTTCCAAGATCGCTAAATTTTATTATGGTGATGCTATGAAGTATCCGCTTCTTTTTGAAGCAAACCGTGAAATTATTAAAAATCCGGATCTGATTTATCCCGGGCAGGTATTACGGGTTCCAAAAATAGAAAGATAGGAATACAAAGGGCGGGTATTATGCCCAAGGATCTGGTTTTTGATTGTATCGAAAGCCGAAAATAAAAATAGTTGTTTATTCGAGAAGGGAGAGATAACTCTCCCTTCATAATCTTAGGAGTTATGTCATGGGAAATTTTATCGATGATTTAGTAGGTTCTTTAGGCGGGGATGTAGCCAAACAGGTGTCATCCACATTGGGAATAGAACCGGAAAAGGTGATGCAAATGTTACCACAAGTCGCTCCGCTTATTTTAGGCGGATTAAAAAAGCAAAAAGATGAACAAGGCGGTGCTGATCGTGTGGATCATATCTTAAACAAATACGGCAGTGCCAGTGTGTTGGATAACTTGGGTGATTTATTTTCCTCCAAAGCACAGGATAGTAATCCGGATCCCAACCTTGGTGGATTACTGGGTAACTCCGGAGGTGAGGCTGCAAATCTTATAGCAAAACAATTTAATCTTGATAGCGGTACAGCGATGAAATTGATCCCAATGCTGGCTCCTGTTATTTTGGGTTTTCTAACAAAAAAACGCGATGATGGCGGTCTTGGATCGTCCGGCGTCAGTTCACTGCTCGATCAGGATGGTGACGGCAGCATCCTGGATGATGTCGCCGGTTTTCTGATGCAGGGTTTGGGTGGTTCTTCCCCAAAGAGTAGTGGCGGTTTATTAGGCGGTCTTCTGGGTGGCCTGTTTGGAAGTAAAAGAAAATAGATTTTAATGTAATTTTTTCGGATATCTGCTATGAACAATGTAATTCGTACTTTCTTACTGATGGCAGCCTTAACAGTCCTCTTTCTTCGGCGGGTTGCAAAAAGTTTTTGCCACACATCCATCGACAGAAGAACGGATAAAAAAACTGCAAGCAATTGCAGCGCAGATGTAAACGAAGTCAATTAACAAATATCAAATCACAATTCAGCCAAAAACCTGATCTGCCTACTGGCGTGATATCAAATAAATGCCAAATCCCAATTTCGAAAAGTAAGTTTGCTAATAGATGATAATCTGAGTAAGAGAAAAAGGTTAATACACATCATGAAAATACAATTTTTTGGTGCGGCACAGACTGTAACCGGATCACAACATCTTTTATCCGTTAACGGAAAAAAGATATTATTAGATTGTGGTTTATTTCAGGGGCACCGTAAAGATGCCCACAGAATTAATAATAATTTCGGTTTTGAACCCTCAGAAGTTGATATCATGCTGCTCTCACATGCCCATATTGATCATAGCGGTAATATTCCTAATTTAGTGAAAAGGGGTTTTAGAGGTCACATTTATACGACGGCTGCTACAGTGGATTTATGCCAGATTATGCTTCGCGATTCCGCGCATTTGCAGGAAATGGATGTTAAATGGATAAATAAAAGACATCGCCAGAAAAATGAACCTGAGATTGAACCTCTGTATACTTCGGAGGATGTTGAGGCAGCAATGATGCTCTTTGTCGGTATTCAATATGATCACCCCTTCGAAGTTGCCCCGGGTATTAAAGTTACTTACAGAGATGCTGGTCATATACTCGGTTCAGCAGGTGTCCTTTTGGAAATCGATGAAAATGGACGATCCATACGTTTGGGATTTTCCGGTGATATTGGCCGTAAAGAATCTCCGATTATACGTGATCCGAATCTGTTCCGCGAATTGGATGTTCTGATTATGGAAAGCACTTATGGGAACAGGTCGCACCGGGAATCGGAGGATGTTGAAGAAGAATTAGCCCAAACCGTACGGGAGGTGGTGGACAGCGGCGGTAAAATAATTATTCCCGCTTTTGCGGTTGGGAGAACACAGCTGGTTACCTATATGCTTCATAAATTGTTTGACCAAAACCGGATCCCAAATCTACCAATTTTTGTTGATAGTCCTTTGGCATGTAATGCAACGGAAGTTTTCAGGATGCATCCCGAATGTTTCGATCGTGAAACCAATCGTTTGTTTTTGATGGATAATGATGATCCCTTTGGTTTTGGAAGACTGACCTATGTTCGTGAAGCGGCCAAGTCAAAAGAATTGAATGATTTAAAGTCACCGCATATAATTATATCTGCTTCAGGGATGGCTGAAGGCGGTCGGATTTTACACCACCTTAGAAATAATATTGGAAATTCAAGAAATCTGATATTATTTGTCGGGTATGCCGCTGTGCATACACTGGCACGCAAACTAATGGATGGTGAGAAAAAGGTCAAGATATTTGGAGAAGAGCACAAAGTACGGGCCGGGGTAAAGAAAATAGATAATTTTAGTGCCCATGCGGACCAGACGGAGTTAGTCAATTATCTAAAATTTCAATCACCTACAGTATTAAAACATTTATTTCTGGTTCATGGTGAAGAAGAACAAGCACTTCCATTAAAAGAAAAATTTGAGTCGATGAAATATTCACAGGTGTATTACCCGTCTCCCGGTGCTCTTTACGAGATTTGATTATCAGAACAAATGTACTTTTATTAACTTGGAACAATCATTGTGCAGCCCAAGGATGCAAAAAAAATATCAAATGACAAATTCCAAAATCCAAATAATAATTAATTTTCAAAGTACCAATAATCAAAATATAATTGACTGAAATTTGA
>CAZBBC010000035.1:0-34216 GCA_964489835.1 uncultured Calditrichota bacterium | reverse complement strand
CCGAGGATTATTTTAGTAAATCTAATATCAGCACTACTTTTTTTGCTGTCTTGTTCAACACGGAACGTTTAAACCGTGAGCAGCGGTATGAGATCCGAAACTTGCTCAATCAGAAACGGATCATTGAACGATTTTACAAAACAGGAAGCGAACAACAGCGGCATATCATGGATTACAAAGGTAATCGTGACAATTATGAAGACTATCTGAATTTCAGTGTATTTCCTTCATCATCCTACTATGTAGACGAACAAATTATTCTACCGCCGACCGATTTTCCGGCAGCGGATCTTACGCGCCTGCCGGACAGTATCCGCGTAAAAGCCTGTCTTAATTACGGATTCCGGGAGGAATACCGGGAGATGATCGAGATTCTCAATGACCCTGCGATTTCCCGTGGCCGGTTGCGGGTATCAGCTGTCCAGAATGAAGACATACAACGTGGCAACTATGATGCTCTCCTAATTGCCGTAACCGGATATAGTAGTAAATTTCTCTTTGATCTTTATGACATATTTTTGCGTGAACCCGATCTGGCCCGTTACAATATCAATCTTCAGGTCGGACCTAATAGAAAAATTCTGCCGACATCCTTCACCGCGGCTAAAAACTTCTTCCGCCTGGATCCCCAAACACAACCGGATGAACAGGAAAACATCCTCCGGCTTCTTGACTATATTTTTGCCTTTATGGAAACACGAGAGATCGGAGATAAACAGGCTTATGCCCGGTTGATTGACGAACTGGAGCAGCAAATGGTTCTTGGTACCTGGTTGTTCTCACTACCTTCCCTTGCTTATTTTACTACCCAGTTTGATGCCCAGACAATTGATCTTTATGGCGTAGCTTCTCAATTATCAACAATTGAAAAATGGCAAGAGAAAAAGGAAGAGTAAGCTTCGCGTGTTAGATAATAAACCCGATTTACGACGGGGATTGTTCATTATTATCCTTTCGCTGTTATTATCGATCCAGTACGCCAATGGTGCAACTGCGGATTTCTGGATCATTGAAAATCCTGCTGCGCTGCTTCTCTATAACCGCTATGAGCAGCGATTGACAGATAACGAAAATGAGCAACTCACAGCCTTTGCTGCCTGGCAAATCCTGGAACGTAACATTGTATTAAGCGACCAATATACCCGTGTAATCAAAACGCAACAGGACCGGGACGTATATTTTATTCAGGTCACGGCCAGCGGTGAGCCGGTAAACCAGGACAGTGCAGGACAAATTTTAACAATTAAAAATGCACAGATTTTGGGAGATACGGTACGTATCAGCAGCAACGGTCGTTTGTTTATAAAAAGCGGAAATAAACGGTTTTCATTATCCGAGGGAATGCTTGTTAAGCGTTTTTTTGTTCACCGGGGAACAACTTTTGGCAAAACACTTACCGGACAAAACGCTGGATGGATTGAAGGTAACGGACCGAAAAACTGGGAAGCATTTCATAGCAGCAGTAATAACCAGGCATTTGAGAACCAGCTATTCTCCCGTATCGATCAGATTTTTCAGTCATTTAATACTCGCTTTAATCGTTTATTCGACACGATGAATCAACGCTACAATGAACAGTATACCCCACCGCAATGGATCGCATTAAAATCCCCGGTTGACCTGCGTTACACCCTCGAACCGTATGATTATCGGACCCGTTTCCCCGGTACACGCTCTTTTCTCGTCCAGGAATTAACCGATTTACTTTACGGCAGCGATTATCATCTTATTGAGGGTAACGATCAAATCATCATCACAAAAAAATCGCGGTAATCCGATGCGTCAAAAATTTACCGGACATTTTATCAGCATCCTTTTTATCGGGTTCATATTTTTCATTATCCACACTTGGGTAAAATCTGATAGTACAGATAAAACCTATAAATATGGTGATCAGATCCAGTATTATATGCAGCTGCCATTTCTTGATCTGAACAGCCCTGAAGACCGGATACTCCTGCAGGAGACCCTAAACTTTTATGATCCCCGGAATTCGGTCCAACACAACGACCTGATGGTTGATCTTGAACACTATCTAAACGACCGGATGACAGCCTCTGTGCGGATTCGCGAACTAAGTGATGGCATCTCTGTTAAACGATTGATGATCATCCTGGGTATGCTTTTGAAATTTGCCGTTGTTTATATTCTGGTCCTTCTACTTACCTACTATGGAGTGGAGACATTTGCCATCTACCGGTTTATCAGAACACAAAATCCTGTAACATTTATCACTTCATTGACAGTTGCCGGACACCGGGTGATGAATGCCCACAACTGGCCTAAAAGATTTAACTATCTGGGGCAATTATTAATCAAAATCGGCCTCGGTTTACTCAGGGCCCTGATCATGCTCATTCTGTTTGCACCAGCTTATGTAATCGCTTATTCCTTTAAAACCAGTTTCGATACCGACTCCCTTTTATTGATGATTATTCTCGGGGTTATTTCCAATGGTTTGTTGATCACTTATACACAGAAATATTATACCTTTCTTGTGAGCGAAAGCCGCAAGGGTTATGTACAAACAGCGATTGTGAAAAATCTTAAGCATGAGTACCGCTTTCGCCGGAAAGACGGAATATCTTTTTCCTCCATTTTTCGCTTGAAGAAGAAATTTCCCGGGCATGTTTTCGGGCACATTTACCAGAATGTCCGGGTTCAGTATTTGAATACATTAAAAGAACAGGCCTCATTCCTTATCAGCGGTTTGATCATCATAGAAATGGCACTCAATATTCAGGGACATCTCTGCTATGAACTGATGCAAAATATTCTTTATAAAAATTTCTCCGTTGTTCTGATTATTATTTTTGGCGTTTTTTTGATCGTTAAACTAACCGAAATATTTATTGACCATTTGGTGTTAGTGCAAAGGCGTAAAATTGATAATATTTCTTCGGTGCCGGCAGGATGAAATATTCTCTGCAAATCCTGTCAGATCATATCGCCCGCTTTTATAACCGGAAAGACCGGCTGTGGCTATCGATATGGTTGGGGGGACTTCTGTTGATCTGGGTCTGGAATATTTTTTTCCTGAACAAACCGGCATTGCTCCAGGTGGAAACCGGATTTATTAATACAATGATTCTTGCCCTGCTGGTAATCGTCTTTGCTGCTGCACTTGGTTGGGGAATTACCTTGCTTGACTATTGGCTGGTTTTAAAATTTCACAGATTACAGATGATTCTGGCATTTTTCATTAACCTGATCCGTTCCGTTCCCCAGATTGTCGGGATTTTAATGGGTTACGTGATACTGACCATTTTGATTCAAACAGGGACTCTCACCTCTCAACTTTTAATTTTAATTGCCATGGCGGTCATTATCGCTGTGTTTGTTTTTCTGGAGATATATGATCTATTATGGGAACGTATTGGTCATTTCCGGCGTCTCGATTTTTTTGATGCCATGCGTGTTTGTGGCATTTCCGAAGGCTATATTATTAACCGTGAAATTATCTGGCGCAGCAGCCTGGTACACCTGATCAATAAAATGATCGCCATCTTCGGGGCAGCAATATTTCTGCTTTGCAGTGTCGACTTTATCATTTCGGTTGGATTATCTACTGAGATCAGCGCTGTCGATTTACCGGTAACCCTGGGAAGCCTGCTGGCCAAGATCGACAGCAAACAGGATATACTGGCCATTGGTCATACATTATCCCACTGGGACTATATATTTCGCCTTCCCTTTGAACATCTGCAGGGAATTACCGTGGCCCTGGTGATTGTTTTTACATTGCTCTGCATGTATCAGATCGGTAACGGTTATGCCCGGAGGTTCCGTCTGTGAACTATGACCTTCATATTGCCACTACAGAACGTACGCTGGTTGATATATCCGATTTCGGGTTAAAACCAGGAACCCTTACCTTTCTGCTTGGTGAATCCGGGATCGGTAAAACATTAATATCACAAGCGATTTTCGGCCTTCTTCCGGCCACGGAACTGGACATTACGATTAATGACCAGGCTTATGCCGAGTATATCAATAGTTCCATCTGTACCGAAGTCCAAAAGCAGGGATTTTTCGTTTTTCAGGAGCCCTCCTCTCATCTTAATCCCATGCGCACCCTGGCCGATCAACTGAATGAAGGCTCTATAAGCGATACCTCTGCGAACAAACAAATACTTTCCCGTTTATTCCCGGCCTTTAGTGAATCCGAACGCGAACATTTGCTGTCTATCTTTCCGAAGCCTTACCGGCCAAGCGGTGGTGAAAAACAACGCATTCTTATCGCTATGGCTTTTAAAAAAATGGCCGGGATGCTTCAGAAGAAAAAGGGTGATTCCCACCTGTTTATTTTCGATGAGCCGACCGGGAATCTTGACGACGAATATCGGAATATTTTCCTGAAAATGCTGATCACGGCTCAACAGGAATTACAGTTTACGGCCTTGTTAATTACTCACGACTATTCGATGATCAGTGAAATTATCCATCACTACCCGGATAGGCTACCGCAGATAGATTTTCAGGAACTACGCACACAGAAAGGTAAATTAAAACAATTCCCTTTTTCAGCGGACATGTATATACATTGGCTGGACACCGTTAGTCCGGTTAAATCCAGTAGACCGAGCCCGGATACGCTTATACTCTCACTTGATGCAGAGATTCAAGTGTTTGACCGCCGGTTAACCGTATCTACAGATCAACAGTATTCGAATCCCTGTGCCCTGGAGATATACCCCGGAGACGTCGTATATTTGAAAGCGGGAAGCGGTGTTGGAAAAACCACCGTAGCAAAAATTATGATGGGTCTTCAGCCAGCTGATAAATTTTTTCTTACAATCGATAACCTGGCTTTGAACCACAAGACCAAATCTAATACCTGGAAAAACAAGATATGGGCAAAAACAATGGCGATGGTGTTTCAACATGCTGATGAAGCATTGAATCTGAATGGAAAAGTAAAAGATATCTTTCGCGGACTTCCCCTGACGGATTGCAGAGATCGGGAATTTCTTATTAAGCATTTAAAATTGATCTTTGATGATATTCTTGATGAAACTTTTCTGGATCGACCGGTTGCCTATTTAAGTGGCGGGCAGAAACAGCGCCTGAATCTGATCCGCGCCCTGATTCTCGATACGGATATATTGATTCTGGATGAGCCGTTTAATGGTTTGGATTTTATGACATTACAAAAAGTATTAGGTCTGCTTCAGGAGCGACAGCAAGAGGGAAAATCCTTCCTGATCATTTCACATAACGAGGAGATTATTGACCGGCTGGTACTTGCCGATCGTGTGTATTATCTGAAATCGGATAAGATTTAGTCCCGATCAGTCAGAAGAATAACGACATATTTATCGGGAGATATGATTGGTATTGGGAATTTGCTAAATCATGGATGATTTAATCCCGGTTGTTAGATCCGTCCTCTGGAGGATAAGTCATCCGGAGGATGACATCTTTTATCGGGGCTAAATCGTGGATTATGAAAATCATAAAAAATATCCTTTATGGATTACTGACAATATTCGGCTTCGTTATTGTGCTTATTATCCTCTGGGTAGCGAGACAACACTTGCGGGATCCTCTCGATTTCATTGACCGTCCGATTGGGAATCTACAAATAGCTCAGGATTCCACTTTCCAGGTTGATTTCCTTCCACCCAACCGGAATTATCATGCCACCACTCTTACCAATACTGATATTGGTAGTATTCGCTGCGTCATCAGTTTCCCCCACAATATCCCTGCCGAAGGTTTACCGGTGATCATCATTCTTGGTGGTCTGGAAGTCGGACATTACACACTTCGATATATACCGGACCCGGGTCATAACATCATTATTGTTTATCAGTATCCCTATCATCCCGAGTACTGGTATACCGGAACCGCTATCAACGAGATTCCGGCTATCAGAGAATCCATTTTAAGTGTCCCTGCACAGGTATTAGCGGTTCGGAACTGGGTCGCTGCGCAAGATTGGTCCGATAATGAGCGGATCACGATCAGCGGATATAGCTTTGGTGCCTTATTTGTACCAGCCATTTACCGGCTGGCAGAGGAACATCAGGTAAAAATCCGTTACGGTGTTATTTCTTATGGTGGGGCCGATTTGTACAGGATCCTTGCATCCAATATGACCAGTGTTTCACAACCCTGGCGCTCGATCATCTCATGGCTTGCGATCACGGCCATACGCGGGATGGAACCCGCTTACCATACCTCTTATCTGACATCAGAATTTTTATTGATTAACGGTACCCGGGATCACCAAATTCCGGAGAGCAGCTGGCGTGAATTACACCGCTTGATTCGGGAACCGAAAACAATTATCATATTAGATGAAGGTCATATGCATCCACGTAAGACCGATTTGACAAAGCGTTTGGTACGAATATCGCAGGAGTGGCTGCTCCAGAAAGAAGCCGTTAATCCCTAATGAAACAACTTCTGATCAAGATCTTATGCTATAATGCTGGAAGAAAATTCTAAATCCTAAATAAATTTGAAGTAAAATTTAGAATATTTAATAAACGCCGAGTTCGCTGAGAACGCAAAGAGGGCTAATAAAAATTACAAAATAAAAGATACAAAATATTTATATAGATCCAATAAAGCAGTTATATTTTTTTTTGAATTTTGTATTATTTATTAAATATTATTTTTCTCTGCGAACTCTGCGTTAGAAAAAAATTGTAGTGTAGAAAACCCATGCTGATAAGCATTTTATAATCTTCGTTTCTTTAAAACGATAAAATTACCACTGACGATAAAAACAACACCGACAAGGGCAAAAATATCCCAACGGTAGTCTTCAAAAATAGTGGAAAAGATTAAAGCAATCACCGGAATAACCAGGGTAACATACGCTGATTTATCGGGTCCGATATTACCAAGTAAAGTTAAATAACAGCTGAACCCGACAATCGATCCGAAGATGGTTAAATATAATAAAGACCCTATATACGGGAAAGATAGCTCAAACTGAAACGGTTTTCCGATGGCCAGACAGATGATCAGCATGAACAGGGAACCATAAAGCATTCCGAAAGCATTGGACTGAACAATCGGCATTTTCTTTCTTTGAATATAGGCAGAAATAATATTGCCCAGTGAAGCACTCACCGCCCCAATAACAGCCAGCACAATGGCCAAAGAATTATCACTGGAAAGATCAAATGTGATCAGCTCCTGCTTAAAGACCAGCACAATACCGATCATTCCAATAACGGCACCGAAAACTACAGGTAGTCGTATTTTGGCCTTTAGTAAGAGTGAATAATTAATGATATTCAGAAAAATAATTAGTGAAAAGACGATAGCCACCAACCCGCTGGGCAGGTAAAGTTCGGCGATATAAACCAACCAATAATTAACCCCGAATAACAAAAAGCCCAGCACGGCCAGAAAAAAATGTTCCTTAAAGTTAAATTTTAAATTAAGAGAAGATAAACGACTGTAGATCAATAATATGACCGAAGCCAACAGAAATCTGTACACCACGGAAACCAGAGGATCAACCACACCGAGCTGGAATTTAATTGCCAGCCAGGTCGAACCCCAAACCAGAGATGAAACCGAAAAGAGGATACCATTTTTCAGATTTTGTGCTTTGACCATTACTAACATTTATCTCCGAAATACGGGTGTTTTTTTATCGCAGTGAACAATATACGAAAATATCTTGAATGTATTAATTGATATTAGTTATCATCAGAGGATCGTGTATATTTCTAGTTTCATCGGGCCACTTTTATTAGCCCGAATTATTCACAAGGATGTATCTGATTTTTATATATGTTGGAAGAAAAAGGCTAATCATTAAGATCAGTCATGTATACCTGATAAATTTTTCGGATAGTCCAACTATGCTATTATAACTAGAAACTTTGTTATTTCCGTTGCTGCGCCGTACCTGTCGGCAGACAGAGATCGCCGGGGCGATTAGCAAAATCTGTGAAATCCGTGGCTAATAAATTTTTTTGCCTTTTTTCGAAATGAATGAGCAAAGAGCTAAAAAGGATGGTCTTTTATTTGTTAATCTGGTAATTTGAAATTAGAAATATAAAAAACGATTTACATCAAATTTAAAGTAAAAAATGAAACCACCACGCCACGTCGTAGATCCCGTTCTACGGGATAGGCGGGTAGGCAGAGTAACGCGGGTGGTTATTTTTTACACTACCCAAACATATTTAGGAGAAAAATTATGAACACCATTACAACCTGTCCGTTTTGTATTCTGTTTCTGCATTCGCTTCTTTTATTAACCGTAACATTTGTCGGTTGTTCTGATAAAAATAAATCAGATATTCAACCGAATAGGAGTCATATCATCATGGAGAGTTTAGATAATGCGGAAAAATATTTTAATCTGCACCCCGCCTTTAAGGAAGTTTTTACCTTCTTGAGAGAACAAAATCTCTCAGAGCTATCGCTGGGAAAACATGAGATCAATGGCGATCGTCTATTTTATATCATTGAAAAACGCCCGGGACGTACAAAAGCAGAATCCAGCCTGGAGGCACATCGGAAGTATATTGATATCCAGTATGTGATCGCGGGTGTCGACGAAATGGGCTGGAAACCCAGTGCTGATTGTAAAGCAATCGATATACCCTATGATGAAAAAAATGATATCATGTTTTATAAAGATGAGCCGGTTAGCTGGACAAAAGTACCTGCCGGTTCCTTTACGATTTTTTTTCCTCAAGACAGCCATGCCCCGATGGTCGGCAAGGAAGAGATACATAAAATCGTTTTTAAAGTCGCCGTGGAATGATATTGTATATGCTATCGAAATGGATACTTCTAACCTATCAATTGGAGTAAAGGCTATGAATCGGAGACCGGTAGCCGGAAACCGGAAAATCAAATAATCATCGTCAATTCCAATGCCCAATTTCTGATAGGTAAAAAAAACGAAAAATTATTATCTTTTTCACATCTATAATTATTTTTGCTTTTTGCCGTAGACATTTCGCCCCTATGGGGCTCTAGTTAATTTGATGCTATGTAACCCGGCGCTTCGCACCGGGCTATAAACATTCAGCCCCTACGGGGCTTATTCATCATTGTACCTTCTAAATCCCCAGTTCCGAGTTCCCAATTCCCAATGTCAATAAAATCAGACAAATTATATCGATTGATTCTCTTCACCGATCACCAGCGTTGCCCGTTCAATACCTTCCAGAGCACTGAGATCACGTATAAAAGCCTGGCTCATATTCTTTGTTTTAAAGCGGATTTTAAAAGATAATTCCAAATATTGCCCCAATCTGGCCGAGCGCAGATTGAGCATCGAATAATTACTTAAATAATTCGCAAAGACTGTCTGATAGACCGGCTCATCCACATCACCGGGCGTCATCCAAAACCTCAACAGATATTCTTTTTGTTCGGTCGTACCGTATTTTGTCCAATGCAGCAGGAGAATCACCAGACAAATCAGTGGTATGGTTACCATGCCAATCAAATGGATTCCGGCGCCGGCAGCCATACCCGCCGCCAGTCCGAAAAATACAAAAGCAATATCACGGCTTTCCTTCAGGGCCGTTCGAAAACGAATGATCGACATCGCCCCAACCAATCCAAAGGCCCGGGCCAGATTGTTACCGATCACCATAATCACCACCGCGGTAACCATAGTAATAATGATCAGCGTAATGAGAAAATCAGAAGAAAACGAAATACCCTGATAGCTATAACGGTAAATGGCCGCGATCAAGAAGCCAAACAAAAAAGCGAGGAGAACATTTACAATAACATCAAACATAAAAATTGATGGCAGATTGTTATTTAAGGATTCTAAGATACTCTCATTCATAAAGTTTCTCCGTTCTCAAAAGCATCGCGGCAGGTATCAATACCAAGGCAGTATTTTGAGATGGATTGTTTTTTCAATTTTAATTCAATGGTCAAATTCTTCATCCATTGTGGCATCATGTCATCAAATTTTAATTCTAATATCACCCGGTCACCGGTCACCGGTACACAATGGTCCGTTTGCATAATCTCACCCAGATCCGGTTTTGATAGTGCGCAGATATTCTTATCGATGGTTACACGATTTTGATCAAGCCCCTTTTCAGTGTATGCTTCACGTTCATAGACAACAAGCAAGGTGGGAACCAGTCCCTTTTTTAATAAATTATACAAAAATTTCCCCGATACCAACCGGGCATTATGGTCATCCGGAGGAAACTCATAGGAATTATTTTCCGGTGCGTTAATCAAACGTTCAATGGTTAGTATGGACATGCGGGAGCGTTCCTTTGCCACACAATTTACATACTTACGTTTAATCTCCAGAAAGGCATAGTCGTCGGTATCATCATAAGTACGGACACGTAATTTTTTTCTGATCTTGACCCCATCCATTTTTTCGTAATAAAAATCCAATGTGGGTGTATCAAAATATAGACTGCGAACGGTATACGTTTGACGCTTGTATTTCTGCAAATGACTATCCATTTGCGTATACGGTTCAATATAATCTCTGATCCGTGAAACTAATGCCGCATTAATGATATACTTATACTCATAGCGTGACTGATCACCAAACAAAACCATTCTCGCTCATCCCTATAATAAACTGAAACCGATATACCGGTTAAGGGCCCGGACGAATTGCCCGAAAAGGGTTACTGATTCTCCATGAATTTTTGCATAACCGGACATACCGGGCATTAATGCTGAATCTGGATTCTCCATACTACCGGTGATGATATATTTAAGTGTACCGTTGATTAGTCGACTTCGATTCCTGATGTTGATAACCGCAGCCGTATAGGTTTTTCCCGTTTCCTGAATATATACAGTGATATTTTGTCCTGGTAATATATATCGCAACTCGGCTGCGGACATCGCTATTTTTAGCAAAAGGGTATCGAGGCACTCCACCCGGCAAAGAATACTGTCACTCCCTGCACCCGTCAGCATTCCTGTCAAAGGTGATGTTATAATCTCCATATCCAATTTTTCCTGCAGCAAGTTGATCTGTTCCCGGATCTGTTCAACCTGCGCCTCATAGTATTGAATCATTTCCTGTTTTTCACCACTCTGCATTGCATCTAACCGCGCCTGCTGTCTGTTGATATTACTTTGATACAGATCATAGGTCGATTGGGTGGTTTCCCATTCTTCCACCCCAATCAAATTTTGATCATATAATTTTTTCTTACGTTGATATTGCGGGATGAAAGCATCAAATTCTATCCGGGCCATATTCAAGTCCTGTAAGGCTTCCTCCTGCACAGCTGTTTTTTCACCACTGCTAACCATCGATCGATTGCGGCGGGCTTTTTCTAATTCCCCGATTAGATTAGCCATTTGTCTATGATTATCAGATGAATATATGCAGGCAATGGTATCACCTTTAGTGATTTTTTGTTGATCCGCTGTTAAAGAGATTAGATTAACTTGCACAAAATCTTCCCGGTCAAATTGCAGCAAGGTATAATTTTTTACTTTCCCATGAGCATTATCAAATACCCGGCTCAACAATTTATCCGTTTCAGCCTGGATCAAGACCCACTCTTCCTGGGCGCTAACAATACAGGGTGCTTTAATATTATATGGGAATTTTACCAGAAAAAAAATAAGCAGCAGGACCAGAACGGCTGATAGAATTATATATTTTGATTTATCCGGCATAAGATTTTTTAATTTAAATGTTGGAATATAGCCATGTATGAGTAAAACAATGTATTAGTAAATTACCCTTTATTCAATATTTTTCTTATATGCTCTATTATCACACAAATCCCAATGCCCAAATACTGATAGGTAAAAAAGGGCGGCATTAAAATAATTTGTTAGAAATTCCTCGCGAAGCGAAACGTTAAAAATTTTTACTTTCTACTGAAAACATTTCGCCCCTATGGGGCTCTTATTATCTTGATGCTCTTTGACCCGGCGCTTCGCACCGGGCTATAAATATTCCGCCCCTCTGGGGCTTTCTCATATCTGTTTCTTTTAATTCCTCAATCCAGAATTACAAGTTCCCTATTCCGCATTCCAAACGCTAAATGCCAAATATCAAATTAACTTATTTTTTCCGGTCTCCTGACTCCGGTCTCCGGTCTCCGGATTATCTGAGCAGCACCATTTTCTTCACCTCCCGAAACTCACCCACTTCCAATCGGTAATAATAGATCCCGCTAGAAAAGGAAGACGCATCCCATTCCACCTGATGATAACCAGCCGCCTGTCTTTCCGAAACCAGTGTCGCAACCTTTTGCCCGAGTAGGTTATAAATGCTTAGATAAACGTAATTCGTAAATTGTAATTCGTAATTAATTATTGTTATTGGATTAAAGGGATTGGGGTAATTTTGGGATAGTTTAAACCGGTTAGCGTATACCTGATCATTATATTCCTCAATCCAGGTGGAACCACTATCGAGCGTTTTCAAGACGACACCTACATAGCGATCTTCCCACCAGCCGCCGCCTACCGCCCAACCAAAATTATCTTTCATGAAAATTGAGAGTAGCGGCGTAAGTAAATTCTCGATCTGGATCGTCCAATGCTCTCCGCCGTCTATGGTTTCTGCAATAATCCCTCTACTATCTGCATCGGCGCCAACAGCCCAACCGTGAAGGTTAGTTTCAAAATAGATATCATTGATCAGAAAATTAACATCCAGGATTTCCGCCCAGCTATCTCCGCCATTGATGGTTTTAAATAAAATGGGGTGGTGTTCAATCTCATTCGTATAGCCGCCACTAATCCAGCCGTTATCTTCATCGATAAAAAATACTTTTAGCAGGGGTAAATCGGTAATGGCCTCCTGTTTTTGCCATTGATCCTGCTGGTTGAATTTTACGATCAGTCCCTGTTCACCGACCGCCCACGCTCTATACTCATCTAGGAAGTCGACAGAATATAAACTACCGGCCGTTATATCTTTCCAGGCAATATTCCATTGTACCCCGGTATCTTTGCTATTCAAAATGGTGGCACCACGCCACGATGTGGACGAATCCCCGAAACCGACCACCCAAACTGTTTTTTCATTGACATACCGCAGATCATAACCATCAAAAATGAAATCAGCGGACGCATTCCGGGCGCCGTCGAACATCTTGACCCAATTTTTTCCACCATTGAAAGTTTTATATATTTTACTCTCAGCATAATTTTTATTCAGGGTCAGAGCAAAACCGGTTAATGGATCCAGGAAATCGATAGATTTTAACTTGGGGCAACCCGCTAAAGACTGTGTCCAGGATTCACCACCATCAGATGTTGCAAATATTTCCCCCAATGAGAAGTGGAAACCATGTGATCCCCCGGCTACAAAGCCTGTGTTCTCATCAAAAAAATGCAAATCGGTAAATAAATGAGCCCAAATCCGTTTAATACGCCATTCCCGGTTTTCATTGTTATTATTCAAATACAACGACCCTGACATCGGTCCAAAATAGCGACGGAAATATTCCCAATTAATCTTTGTCGCCAGTATATGTCCGGTATTATTCTTATCTACAATTATCTGATTTAAGTACCAATCATACAGTGATCGTTTCTTTTCCCAGGTCATACCACCGTCGGTGCTATACATAAGATTCTGGAAATTTTGAGGATCGCTTATGGTCGCATAAATGGTATCAGGGTTCAGGAAGTAGAACGATTGAATGCGATAATCCCTTTTCATTTTAACCGTCCAGCTCCTGCCGCCATTTCCGGTCTCATAAATATAGTAAGGACCATCCCATATGTCCTCGGCCGCTAAAAAATAGCCGGTAGAATCATCCAGGAATTGTAGATCAAATATCTTTTCTAATTCAGGAAAGATAACCTCTTCCCAAGACTCGCCGCCATCCTCGGTCCTGAATATGACACTTTTTACTTCTTCGTTTTCATTGTAACTACCGGTAGCGATGCCAATATTGGGATCCCAGAACCATATAGAGAATAGTTCACATTCAAAGTCAGGGGTAATGTCTGTCCAAACATTCCCGCTATCTTCGGTCTTAAAAATCGTTGCATATCCAACATAGCAAGCGAAGCTATCACTTCCTGCATAGATAGCGTTTAAATAATTTTCAATATTTTCATGTTTAATATCCCACGTCCAGCCGCCATCTTCTGTTTTAAAGATCATTTTTCCCTTATTTTTCTCCCAACCGATCGCCCAGCCGACAGAATCATTGACAAAATTAATCATATCAAATTGCCAGCTACTGTCCAAGGGAAGAGCAAACCATGTTTTTCCGCCATCTTCGGTTTTTATCATACTACCATTTTCCCCGGCGATCCAACCGATAGTTTCATTGGTAAAATCCATGGTCTTAAAATTACCGGTTACTTCTTCTCCTACAATATCCCATTGACCAGTGACGGATTTGAATAGGATGAACCATATAAAACCCGTAAATAAAAAGCGCTTCAATTCAAGACTCCTTCCATTATAAAATCCCAATGTCCAATGCCAAATGTCAAATCAAATCCTCCCGATTAAAGATATCGTCCTCCGGATGATTCATCGGGACTAAATCGTCCATGATTTAGCAAATTCCAAATGCTCAATTGCTGATAGGTAAAAAAAGGGCGGCATTAAAATAATTTGTTAGAAATTCTCCGCGAAGCGAAACGTTAAAAATTTTTACTTTCTACTGAAAACATTTCGCCCCTATGGGGCTCTTATTATCTTGATGCTCTTTGACCCGGCGCTTCGCACCGGGCTATAAATATTCCGCCCCTCTGGGGCTTTCTCATATCTGTTTCTTTTAATTCCTCAATCCAGAATTACAAGTTCCCTATTCCGCATTCCAAACGCTAAATGCCAAATATCAAATTAACTTATTTTTTCCGGTCTCCGGATTCCGGTTTCCTGTCTCCAATTCATTTCAGGAGCACCATTTTCTTCACCTCCCGAAACTCACCAGCCACAATTCTATAGTAGTAAATCCCAGTAGCAAATCCAGACGCATCCCATTCCACCTGATGATAGCCAGCCTCCTTTCTTTCCGAGACTAATGTAGCTACCTTTTGTCCTAGCAAGTTATAAACACTTAAGTCAACATCATTTATAATTAATAATTCATAATTTATAATTGTCTTTGGATTGAAGGGATTGGGATAGTTCTGTGATAAACCAAAAGTCAGAGGCAATAGAGGATCCGGTTGTATTGTTGTTGTAATCCGGTTACTATCCAGCGGTGTGGGATTGTTAAAAAACTGCCAGTTGGGTGATCCGTCCGGGTACCGGCCATAGGATATATCTGTCAATTGTTCGGCATAGGTTAAAGAATCAATAAAAAGCGTATCATTCTCTGCCAATTGCACCAATCCGATCTGTTCACCGGCTTTATCCAGTTTAAACGGCAAATGCAAAACACCCTGATCGGTCTGACCATCAGCCCAGAAAAGAAGATATCCATTAGCAGGTATGGTTGTCTGTTCTGAAAAATTATTGGGAATCGGATATTTGAAGGGGATATCCAGGTTATCGGTAATGTATAGACTGCCCAGATTTACCGGAATTGCCGTGTCGTTATAGATCTCGATCCAGTCATCATATTCTCCGTTACCATCGGCATAAACCGTGCTATTACTGGTTAAAAATTCATTGATGTATACCCCACTGATCGCCATCGAATTATTGGATTTTCCAGGCGTGCCACCTGCCGCATAACTGCTGCGCCAGTTACTGGTAACCATGTTCTCCAGAGCGGTATGGTGTAACTCGAGTGACGGGCCCTGACCATCTGCTTCTTCCGGCCACCAGTACTGAGTGTCATAGTTAACAAAATCGATCGTATCACCCTGGAAGTTCTTGAGGTAAATGCTGCCGGGACCATCGGGCAAATTTCCCTCATCCCATGAAAACACCAGGAACCCCTGTCCCTGATACACATCCATATTTTTAGCTACAACACAATATTCATCCATAAATAAAGTTACATCCGGAAAACTAAAATGTATGTTGCCGGTCATCTGAAATCCGTTCAAATTAACCGAAGCATCACCGGCATTGACAATCTCGATAAATTCATAGTTATTACCCTCCACCGGGTTATAGTGAATTTCATTGATGAGGAGGTTTTGATGTTGGGGATCAAACGGATAGGCACCAATATCGGGCAGGGAGCCATCCGGATCCAATGGCAGGGAAGGATTACCGGTATTGATGGCCGGCGAACCGGCCGCCAGATGCAGATCATTGACAAATTGAGGATTAGCGAGTGTATTATAAAGACCGGGAAGTTCCTCGGTATCGGATAATGAATAGGAGATGTTCAGGGTGGATAAAGCATCAACAAATATGGCTTCATTCTTGCTGTTTGAAAGAATACAGCTGACCGCATCGGCGCTGCCACCGCCGACACCGATATTTTTTTCAAAACAGACAATGGCATAGGTGTTCCCGTAAAAAGTGTTATGCTCTAAATAGCCATAGGACCCTTCATCTTTGATTCCGACACCCTGTCCGCAATTGCTGATCAGGTTACGTTTGAGCATCGCCGTCGATCCACCGCCAATGGAGACCCCTTTGTCATTGATATTATAGATGATGTTATTTTCCACTAAAATATCCTGGGCCGTTTCACCCAGATCGATGGCATCGCTGTTAAAGCCATAAAAATTATAGATCCGGTTGCCGCGGATAATGCCGTTATCCAGGTGATCATAATCGATGGCATCGGAATCAAATTTATTGTTACCGCGAAGGTCACAGTTCTCGACTACCGCAGAAGCAGCCCTTTTAATATTGATCAGATCCCCGGCAATATCAGAATAAAGACAACTATTTCTGATGCTAACCTTGCCGTATTGCACGAATACCGGAGCCTGACTGTTTGCGATCGTCAGATGATTTACAGAGAAACGAGCCTGGTAGCCGGAGACAGCGGCTTTATCCCGGCTGAAATCCACCCCTTTGGTTGCCCCGTTTATAGTCAGATAGTTAATGACCGACGAATCAGTAGGACTCACCAGACATAGCGCCCCCCAATCCGCTGAAAGATCATTGGGGTCAATGCGTACCGGATTTTCTGCGCTTCCCTGAACCAGCAGCCGGCCGTGTATTAACAGGCTGGCATTTTCCGGCATCAGTAGTTGAACCCCTTCTCCGATGGTCAGGGTAATATTGGAATCAACAGTGACCGTTTCCGTTGCATAATAGGGAGAATGACTCTGGCTTAAGGTCGTATCACTACCTATAACTGCGGGGAGCAGATTAACGGAGACCGGCTCAAAAACAGCGGTAATAGTCAGGGAATCGTCCTGCGTTATAATGCTCAGCGGATTCTCAAATTCATCAACGATCCCCTCCCATTGGACAAAGCGATAGCCAATATTGGGAATCGCTTCCAGCACAGTAGGTATTCCTTTGAAATATACCGCGTTTTCCCTTTGATCCTGCCATTCCAGCTGATTGATCTTTATCCGGCCCATCTCCGTATCGTTAGCCTTAAGACTCATTGCTGCCTCACCGCTCAGGCCAAAATAGGTAATCAGATGTTGTCGTTGATAGGTGGGTCGGTTGGCGGCAAAGTTTTTAATCACATTGACATTCTGCAACCAGGTATTATAATCAGGGATCGGGAAGCCATAGTTACTGTTACGCCAGCGGGATATATGCCGCGGCATTTCGGGACTCAACACACTTTGCAGTTGATTTATCATCGAAAGCACCGAATCCGGCTGATAAATCGTATTCAGGAAACTGGTATAACGCTGAATAAATCTAACCTTGAAATCATCATTCTCCAGCAGTTTTCTAAAAATCATCGTCGCCCAAAGAGGCAGTACAATATCGCCACTGTTGGACGAGGTGGCAAAGGCCAGTGTGTTATTTTTATAACCGATCGAGCGCAGATTATTAGGCATCCCGAAACCGTAATCGGTGTCAAAGAGTATCCAGCGCCATTTGCTGCCTGGGCTGCGTTCACGCCACATGCGAATATTCTGATCGAGCCAGAAGGTATTATCACAGTAGATCTCGGCGATTTGATAATCGATATATTCGTCTATATCCATCCAGGAAGCGACAAGCGCATAATTTTCACTTATAGACAGGTCCTGTGTTTTTATATTGTCATAGAAGGCATTATAATTATCAGCATCACCGGCCAGGGTCACAGGGGCAGGGGAATTTTCATATTCCAATAGATCAACATCCTCAGGATTCAGATTATGTATCGTTCCGATATAATCTTCATTGATCTTATCCCTGATATTATATATCCCCCAGTAAGCGCCGTTGAGAAAAACCACGGCTGGGCGATAGGCCTGACAATCAAGATCGGTTTTATTCAACAGCAGACTGTGCAGCAGGGCATCCCGGAAAAAACTGTCCTGGTGATCGGGTACCCCGGCATTGCGTAGATACAGTGATGAAAAAGTATTAATTTCCCGCTGTGGAAATACCCGGTAGTTAATCATATCAGTGCCATACCTATCCCTGGCTCGGATCGTAAACGATTTTTGGTCATAAAAAATCGATAACTGACCGGTCAGACTTAATCCGGCATCCAAACTAAATCCCGGGCGGCCATCCTCTTCAAAAAATTCAAAATGGATCGGAATTTCCCGGTCCTTAAAGATATTATCATAGATGCCAAAGGTGTCGTCCCATAAAGAATAAGGCGGACAGGTGATGGAGATCACCGGGAGAGAGATCTGTTCGTCGATAAAATAGGTTCGGGTCAGGATACGGCTGGCCAGTTTGTCATTGTCGAATACCCGTACTTTCAGGATAGTTGTCTCCGTAACAGTTATGGGGATATCGTACAGGTTCGAAGTACTGGTCGGCTTTGAGCCATCCAGGGTATAACGGATCGCCGCGCCGTTACCAGACGCCATGATGGTAACCACCTGACCGGGCGTGTAGAATCCACTGACCAGGGAAATTTCCGGCTCGGCAGCATATTGAGTATTTAAGGTCCCATCGGTGATGTTGGAATCACCCGGGGTCGGCTCTGAAAAATATAACCAGTTGGCCGATCCATCCGGCTGGCGTCCCATCGAAATGTCCCGCTCTTGCAGCTCAAAAGTAACAGAGTCGATTCGGGTACTGTCCCGGCCGAATAAGCCGATACTTTCTCCGGCCTGACTTAGACTGAAGTTCAGGTGATAATAACGGGTGGTGAAATTTGTTCGTGGATATCCCGGTGGGTAAGAGTAAGTACTTCCGGGAATATCATTATAGCCATCAGCCCAGAGTCGCAGAAATCCCTTCACAGGGATCGTTGCCCCGTCGGGGAACTGCCATTTATAAGGATCAGCCAGATCGTCTGTGATAAAATAGCCGCTGATATCAGCCACGCTATCCTGATCATTATATAATTCGATCCAGTCGGAGTAATCATCAAAGTCAACGATATCAGCCTCAATACTGACATTGGAGGCCAGGAATTCATTGATGTAAATAGGAGGCTGATCTTGCGCTGTCAACATGCCGGTCACGATATATAGAATTACATATGTAAAAACCAACCGGTTCATAGGTACTCCTGATTTGTGAATGGATTATATTTTTATTTTCGATTATTCTCAAATAGATTAATCGTGTTATCTTCCCTTTTTTCAACCTGATCCAATTGCTGAAGAAGCTCAAAACAATATTTTGACCATTCGGTCTGCCGCATTCTTAACGACTTTTTTAATATTTCCAAAATGATCAACTGATTAGTCGGATCTAACCTGCTGAAATAACCCACAACTTTCATTTCATCTTTTGTCATTCCTCGCCCCGGTAAGTTTCGGATAGGTGATCCTTTGCACCACTATGATTGATATTAAATGTTAATACTTTCTCAAACGCTTTCTTCGCCTCTATTTTTTGTTCTTTTCCCAGATATCCCAAACCCAGTAAATAATAGGCATTTGCCTTGTGGAGCAGATCAGATTGCTTTTCTCCAAATTTGGCAAAGAAATCCATCTCTGTGTTGCTCTTCAATTGATCCTCTGCGGATGCAATCAATCCGTCAAAAATCTGCAATGCTTTCTCTTCCTGATTAATCTTTCGGTATGATAAACCCTGGTAATAACGAATTTCTGACCAACCATGCGCATCTATCACTGATTTTTCATAAAACACCTGAGCCTTTTCCCGCGCCCCCAGAGCCTCGTGTGTTTTTCCAATATAATAGTAGATCTGGGAATCCCTGCCGCCACGTGCTGGTCGGCCTACCTGTAAATTATCCGGGTATTCCAGTGCCTGCATAAAATCATCGAGCGCTTCTGCAAGTTTCTTTTCGTTGAATTTTTGCTTTCCCCTCATCAAATGGGCGTCGACATATACATCATGGATTCTTCCCCCGCCTTCCCAAATATGAAACGTGTGTCCTTCCAATAGATCAATGGCCCGGTTATAGTGTCCCAGCTGCATATGCAATATAATTTCACGTGCCAGTGCATCATCATATTTTAAGATCGTCTGGTGATTATTTTCCAACAATGCCAGTCTTTTTTGAGGAGATGTTCCCTGTAACTCATACAATTGATCCAATTCAAAATAAAGTCGTGGATCTTCTTTATTACATGTAATCGCTTTTTCCAAGCTGGTAATCGCTTTTTCAACATTGTTATCGTTACGCGCATAGGCCAGAGCCAAATTCCGATGCACCGTGGCAAGGGTCCCATCCAGCTGTCTCGATTTTTCCCATTCCGTTATTGCCTTCAGCGGTTGATGATCGTAGAGTAGATTACCCAGATAATACAGTGCCCGGGCATCCGCCGGATTCATCCGGGTCGCCCTTTCAAGTACAGTGATCGATTCCCATCGAAAAGGAAAACAATAGTCAGGCGGCATGCGGCTTGCCAGCTGGTAATAATCCAGGGCTTTATCCGGGTTGCCTTTTTGCTCCCAATAATAACCGAGATAATAATAAATCATAGGATATTTTAGCAAGCGCTCATTTTCCGAACCTGCCGACCGGGAGAGAACAGCAATCGCCTCATCAAAAAGGCCACAATAGCCATAATCAATCGCTAGTTCGAGATAGGACTGCACCTCTTCCCGCATCTTTTTCTCCAGGTTTGACAATTCAGGCAGTGCCCCCTTCTCCGATACTATTTTTGATTTTGCTAAGAAAAGTTCATTGCCTCCCCAAAAGTCCAGGGGATCCTTTCTGACCACATCCGATGCGATCCGGACCGCTTCATCAAGACGATCCAATTTTCTCAGGACACTTGCCTTCAGGCACCGGGCCTTGTTATTCAACGCGTTCATAGAAATCGAACGATTAGCAAATTTCAGCGCTTTCGATAAATTACCCTTCTGACATTCGAATGCTGCTAATGCAAAAAAACCGTCCGCATACCAGGCTTGGCTCCAGGTGGCTTTATAAAAGGCATCATAGGCAGCAGCATTTTTTCCCTGTGCTCTTAAAGTCACACCCAGATAGTATAGTGCCTCTCCGTCTTTGGGACTGGTATAATTTTTTGATGCCCGTTTAACCGCCCGCTCGAAATATTGCTCTGCTTTTGTAAACATTCCCCGTTTGAGGTAAAGTATTCCAAGTGCTGTATTGGTGCGATAATCCCCGGGATCTCTTTTTAGGGCCTCCTCATAGTATGGGTCAGGTTCTAATGAAGGATTATAAAACTGATCAAGTCTCAGACCGGTCAGATACAATTCCTCAATCGTTTTTATCTCCTCTGGCAGCAGTGGTGGTTCCACAGGTTGGGGCAAGGGATTCTTTTCCTTTTTTACCGGACAATAGCTGATCAACTCCTTGTTGTCATCCCCGAACAAGGTAAGATTTAAGTTTTCCTTTTTTATACCATCCGGAAGGGGGATTTCTTTCCAAAAGGGCTTTTCCGGACTGATGCTAATGATTTGTTCAAAAATGATCGTCTCTTTCACTTTTACAATCACTTTTGCATTTTTATAAGAAGATGTTGTATTTAATCCAATCTGAGCAGTATTCTCATCGGTAACTTCCAGATTTAATGCCGCTTTGGTATTGGCATTTTTCAGATGATTTATCTGTCGAAGAGGATACCAATATTGCTTGAACGTTTTTACTTCATAAGGCTGACACCAGCTATAATCCGGTTGATTATCTGAGTATGCGCCAGCCATTAGTTCAAGATACGATCCATCGCTTTCAGTCAGAATTTTATCCCACATTTCATTCTGTGATCCATTTCCCCAGGCAAAGAATTTCTTGCCGGGAATAAGATGATGATCCCCTATATGGACCACACCTGCTTCTTTCCCATGATCATATCCGCCAAAAAAATCATCCTCATAATTCCAGGCGAAAAAAGAAACCGGTGACGGATGGTTTTTCCACCAGCTGACATCAATGCCGGTATAATCCACCCCACTAAAAATCCCATCGGCAACCGGCCAGCGTGAAAACTGATTTTTACCGTGATAAGTGGCAAATTCTGTCCCCGGCGGAAAGATGACCTGATACCCGGGATTGGTATGTACAGCAACATTGGCAAAACACAGGATCGAATGAGCAATCGCTGTGCGATTGAATATCCTAATATTCGCTTCAATATATGATTTATCCGGATAGAGGGTGAGACCGATCATCCATCGCATCCGGTGTCTCAATTCCATTTCACCGATCCAGAGCGTTTTACTTCCGTCAGAATTCTCCGTTATTGTATGATCAACCGTCATAAATGTCGATGCCCGATGATGATGAGGCACATTCCACTCTACTCCTCCCGAGATCCAGGCACCAAGCATTCCGATAAGTGCCGGTTTAATAACATGCTGCCTGTAAAAAAAGTCATAGCCATTGGTTTTATCTGAGGCTGAAAATATCCGGCCACCGATTTCCGGAAGAACGCATATCTGAATATATTTGTTTTCCAGATAAACGGCAGTGTAGGATTTTTCCTGGCGAATGTTAGTGAGCTTATCGAGGAGAGGATAGGGATAAATCGGGCCCTTGGCACCCTGATAGGCCCGTCCGTAATAAAACATTGGATTAGAATCGGCATCGTCCACCAGGTAAGTAGGAATGACCAGGGTTTCTTCCCATATTCTGACCGGTTCATCTGCAAGTACAGCGTCACACAGTAAAAGACTCTGGATGATAAATATCCAAATAAAAATTCTTTTTTGATATTGCTGACCTATCATGCCCATTCTCCCCTATCTGATTACCTTAAATAAACTCAGGTATCTATCAGACTTCTGTCTTTATAATAAAAATCATCAGTGTCTTTCTGGCCTACCCCATTTTACGGGGGTAATTCCGTGATGAATAATTTAGGATAGATAAATATACAAAAATTGTATGAAAGGGAATGGGGAAAAATTCGCCAGGCGATTAATACCACCTGCATGGCCCACTGCGGTTAGGCGAGAAGAATATTATTCGGATTAACGGGTAAACTCTCGATGGCTCTGTGGTTAAAGAACTAATGATCTGTGGATAGAATCAAACGACATGAATTTGTGCTAGAAATTTTTTCAAATTTGATTTAATAACTGACCAAGGAATCACGCAAGGTTTCTGTGTTATCTTTAAATTCAGAATATGATCTTCAATTTTATAGGTTCCCTTCACACCCATCCAGGAAAATCTGCCGGTATTAGTATTAAATGAAAACTTTGCCCATTGCTCTTCAGCAAATGGTTGCACACGCAATACGATCTCGTTATCTTCATCTACTTTAGATTGAATAGCTTGTAGCATTAAATACTCCTTACCATACCTAAAATTTTCTCGTTGATAATATAATCGACCATTGCGGCTATACCTTTATTGTTTTTCGTTTTTATGTCAACAAGCAATTTTTGTTGATCCGGATCATGGGTGTCCGGTTAATAGGTCATTCATTTTATTGATTCTGTCTTTTACTCCGCAATGATCTAATAGATTGCTTCGTCACTCATTCTTCGTGACTCGCAATGACGGTATTATGATCGTCATTGCGAGCGTTAGCGAAGCAATCTCTTATAATTATTGAATTTATCCATTTTTACGGAGTAATAACTCTAATCATTTATTTTAAATTATCTCTCCAATATTAAATGATTTATAGATTTAAATAATATAGAATCAATTTGTTTAAACCGGACGCTTATGGATCCAGATAACATGTTTTAAAGTAGAAAGGATGGCTATCACGGAATGGTAATATAAGATGGGTTTGGTAAATTAATGGTACTACCAGGCCTCGCTGCCTATCAGTTCATTGATCTTCATAATAAGATCGGTCATCTCATTTTGAATTTTATATTCTTCCTGCGGCAGGTTATCAAGTGTTTGATGTTTATCGATTAAATCCAAAATTCGACGATTTTGAATATCTACAAGTTCATCCCGGACTTTTTCCAACCCATTTTTAAGAATATTTTTTGCCTCTCCTTCCAGGTATTTATCCTCATATTTTTCAATAATCTGCTTCCCCTGGGCGAGAAGATTAAGAATATGCTGGTTTGTAGAATTTTTAATTGATCGATCCATGAATATGAAAGCAATTACTTTTTTTTGTGCTTCATAATTTTTGTGTTTAAAAGCTCACATTTTCTGGTTGTTGGATGGAATGAATGGAATGTATAATAAAATTCTTCACAGGCAGGACATTTGATTAAAACTTCAATAATATTTGATTTAGAATCAACCACTTCTCCAACAGCCTGTCCCTGAATCTCTTCTTTACAAATAGGACATACGTCTGGAAATTCAACCTGGGCAATTGCTATGATGCCATTATAATTAAAGACAATAGGTTTTTTCATATTCGTTGCAATAATATCGTTTAGAGGTTGTCTCCTGCGGTAGAAAAATATTAATTCCGGGATCTCATATTTCTAAATATACAAACTACAACATTATAATTAAATATAAATCTCATAAGTGCGATATATTATTAAAATCGAAAAATTATTTCAATTTTTGTATCATCGATCACAATGATAAATATAGAAACCTGTAATATTTATGTATATAAGGAAGGCTGAATTCAATGAAAAAAAAATTATTGATTCTAAAAATTGATATCCTTCTGCTGCTGCTTCGTCTAAAAATATTTATTAAAAGTTTTTTTCTGATTCTGAAACCCAGAGGATATTAATAAAAAAATATATTCGGGCGAGTAGCTCATTCAACGGAGAGCACCTGCCTTTGGTGCAGGAGAAGATAGGTTCGACTCCTATCCCGCCCGCCAGGTTAAAATTTATTTACTAATTATGTCCTTTTTTTACGTATTAAAAGATCCACTCATTTTATTAATTTTTACGATCGTTTCCCTTCCTTAAAATAACCGATCATCGATTTTTTTCTCCTCGATGTCTCCCCAGCATATCTTTGAAATGAACAGTTGACTTAGTTACTTTAATGCAATATTTTATTTAATATACATTTGACTCACGTCAGTTTTTAATTTAAAAAAATACGTCATACATGTCCGATTAAAAGTAATTTGATTCCACTATTGATTCAACTTTTAACCAGACACTAATAACGATATATAATTCTTTTTGACGATATGAGGGGGGAACATGACAGTACACAATTGGGTCCGGAGTATTGACCGCCGTACTTTTCTGCAAATACTATCCTTTACCGGGATAACAGGTCTTATTTATCCCCGCCAATTAATATCCTCTCTGGTACCTTCTGCTCTAAGCCGGGTGGTAATTATTGAGGACGATACCGCTACCAACGGTATATTGGTAAATAAAGATACCATTCAGTTGATGATAGATAGTGGTCTAAAAGCACTAACCAACCAGAATGATATTGGCGAGGCATGTAAAACATTGTTTCCGGGTATTAATTCTTCTCATACCATTGCTGTTAAAGTGAATAGTATTAATTCTTCATTACCCACGCATCTTGAGGTAACTGATGCTGTAGTCTATAATCTTAAACAAATGAATTTCGAAGGTGATTTTTTTCCTGAAAATAACATTATAATATATGACCGTAGGAACGATGAACTAATCTCGAGTGGATATACGATTAATACGTCGGATACCGGTGTCCGTTGCCATGGGACATCTATTGCCGGTGTTGGTTATACCACTGAGACATTTGATGTTAATGGTAAAAATCAAAAGTTAAGCAAAATCGTAACCGAAATGGCGGATTATTTGGTCAACATATCTGTTTTGAAAAACATTACGGAAGCGGGTGTTACCTTATGTCTAAAGAATCATTACGGCACCTGTCATAATCCTGAAGTTTTGCACGGAAATGATTGTGATCCTTATATTCCGGCCTTAAATGCCCTGACACCCATCATTACGAAACAAAGTGTAAATATATGTGACGCCTTGTTGGGTATAAAAACCGGAAGTGGATACGGTCCCCCTCAATTTACCGCTAACAAAATAATTATTAGTAAGGATATTGTCGCTGTCGATTATCTGGGAATGAAGATTTTGGAAGATAATGGGGCGGAAAGCGTTCCCCTGGCCCATCATATAGAAACAGCAGCCGTTGACTATCATTTGGGCACAAATGATCCTGCCCAAATGGATATCGTAACCATTACAAATCCGACAACCGGTATTAACACTTTAAACAATGATCCTGATAAGCCGGGAATCTTTCTGATTCAACAAAACTACCCAAATCCGTTTAATAACCAAACCCAGATACGATTTTATGTGGCCAAACCTGAGCAGATTATATTATCGATTTTCGATTCCCGGGGACAACGCATTCGTATGATTACTAATCAGGTATTAAGGACCGGTTGGCACCAGATCACATGGAATGGGGATAACGATACAGGCAAACCGGTCGCAAGCGGTATTTATATTTGTCAAATGACAGCGGGTAGTTATCAAAAGGCAATTCTGATGCAATTGTTGAAATAAGGAAATAGTATTATAAGGCCGTCTGACCATCTCGACCATAGGGAATGACATTAAAATCTGAGCGAAAGTTTGAGATTAAACATTACCCGTGTATAATTATTTTGCATAAAAAAATCATCGATGTAACGATTGAGATCAAGTCTTAAACGCAAAATCATGGCATGCCAGGGATATAAATCGAGCGAAGAACTGGAGGACATTTGGTAATTTTCAAGCGGATTATATCCCGTGTCGCGGAACAGGGAGCCTGTAAAGCTTTGCCGAATCTCCATGCGACGGATGCCGATAAATTCATTGATACGCCAGATCAAATCATACCGCGCTTCCCAGTAATGAGATAGATTAATGATATTATTATCTCTGGTTTGCCGGTAACGATATAAAATATTTAAAGTATTCTGAAAATCCGGTGTCCAGCGGTGTTCAATCCAGGTCGAGGGTTCATAATAGCGATCAACCCTTGCATACCCGAGATTTTGGTAATATTGACGATATTGAATACTGACACGAGTATTAAATCCCGGTTTAGTAACAAGTTTTTCACTCCAGCGTCTATAATTGTTTTTCAGCTGAGCACTCCCAATATGTATCTCCTGATCATTCCACTCGATCATACTATGCAGAAACCAGTTTGGATGTGGTCGAAATTCATTTTTGGCATAATAGCTCCTGTTGATCTGGGTATCCGGCAGCCGATTTCGAACATTGGAAAACATCTGCCATAATAGAATTCCCACGGACTCACTGCTTTCACCCTGCCCGCTCAAAGCCTGGTTTACATTAAATTCAAAATAAAGTGGGGAAAGCATTTGCCATATCTGCCCGGGGGATAGGCGCAAATTGACCTGAGAAAACTGCCGGAATCCCAGATTTTTGGTAGAAGACCGGGTATGAAAATTTTGCTGCAGATTATTCTCCGCCCGCAGATTTAATTGCAGCAAGCGCCATTGTTCATGGGAAAAATCAAATAGCAGACGTTCAGATCGCGAAAGCGGATTACCAGGACCTTCAGACCGGACAGATTCCAAATCATTCCGGCGATAAAAAAAACTGCCCTGAACTCTGTCACTGAATAATGTATTCAGACGTATAAAACCCTGTTGAAATTTCTGTTTATCCATATCTATGCTGCTCAAACCGGATTGTTCTCCCGTACGAAAAAACCCCTCAAGTCTCAGACTGTTTAAAGATGCCTTTTGACTCCATTCTGTGGGCAATTGATATTCCAAACGGTTCTGAAAAAAATACTTTTCAGACATCGTTAAAGCTGTTTGAGTCCTGAAAGAATTATAACTTACCTCAATTCCCGGCCAATTCTGACGATGAAACAGCATCGAGAGTGAACCGGTTCGATCACTGGGTACGATCCCGTCGTCCTCACGATAACCCTGTACCTGTTTCCATTCACCGGATAATCTCAGATTTTCCTTGATATCAGCGGTTGTAAATATTTGTAGTTTTTTATCAATCTCGCCTAAAACAGATTGCGGACGGTATAGATTCTGATAGGTTTTGGCATAATCCTCATAGACTGTTTGAAGCCTTAAGATTGGCGAGCTGATCATTCCATCCACCTTTGTGCTGGCCAATTCTTTATTTTCTGTATTATAAGCCAAAGCAGGAATGATCTTCAAATCAAAATCACCTAATTGTTGACGTACTTCGCTGTGCAAGGAAAACAGATTGACAACATCCGGAGTAAATTGCAGCCAGTCACCCTGAAGATAAAAATTATCCGATGGACTCCAATTCAACATGGCGCTATGTACCTTATCGTTGTCATCGGTTACGAGATATTCATATTCTATCTCAATCCTGGTATCCTGACTTATAAGTCCCTCACGTACGAATACAAGGGTTCCATTGGTATAATCCAGTACATAATCGTTACCGCCAACAGCTAATACACCATCCAAATACAGTGTTTCACTGTCACGGACGAGATTTTGATGTTTCAATTGAATCAAAGCGAATTCTGTTTCATAGGAAGCCTTTAAAAGATAAAACGATTGTGCTGATATTTCCGCATAGACAGAAGAAGGAAAAGGTTCATCATCAGGAAAAATGAGGAAACCGTTTTTAAAATCAATCCATTTTGAATCAATCAATTCATCCCCATTATCATCGATCCGGAAATTTTGTAAGGGAATGACCGAACCGGCCGTGTCTGTTATCTGGAGGCTAAAAGAATAGGGAATAATATCTGTACCACCCAGAAAATATATATTCTTTTTTACCGTGGAGATCGTTTCTCCATGTTGTAGAACTGCCTCGGAAATCTGATCTCCGGCTGTTACCCTAATGACCACCGTCCAGGATGGGTCAATGAAACGCAGGAAACGAATGGCATGTGCTTTCGGATAAAAATAATAGTCTTCTGTCTCTTTCCATAAATCAAAATCACCACCGAGCCCGGCAACAAACAGATGCTCTGCCGTATTGGTGGTGTTATTGGCCGGATTGTTATCATCTACGTACAGAACTATTTCTTCCGGCAAAAGCAGAGTATCAAGATTGGGTATATCATAAAACTGATTCTTTACATAATTAATGTCAGGTACGGTAAATTGAAATTGGTTGGTAGTACCCTGATAATATTCATAGGCCTTTTGAGATCGCAACTCTCCCGTATGCGCTTTTAAGGTGAACTGACTGCGTTTAAATCTGGGTGTCTTAGCCCCGGATTGCAGCCACATATTAATCCCGAAAACACTGGCCGTCTCACCAAACGGAACACTGCCAGGTTCGCGGCGAAAATCACCCCAATTAATCTCCTGAATGATTCCACTCTCACGACTTTTATACCGAATGCCATACATCGTTTCACTGAAGTCGGTATTATTATAAAAGCCGGTGATGGTTTGTGATTCACTAAGAACCAACTGATTTTTAATATCCAAACGTTCACCACTTCTTGTCTGAGAAGTGCCATCCGGAAACTGCTGCTGTATATCATGTATTAAAGTAATCCGGCTGCCACTCCAAGACCAGCGATGGTCACCAAACGGGATATATCCACCCGCCTCATTATCAAATAAACTTTTAAAAACATTTTTACCGGCAGGACCATTGGTTTTACGTGAAACTGTTTGATATGTACGCCAGGGTTCTTCTTCAGTCTTCCGATAATCAATAACCTCGGATTTAAACATGAAATTCATGCCGCCTTGTGTATAAATGGCCTGGTAGCCATAACCAGAAAGCCCGGAAGCATAATCTAGGATATCCCAGTTTTTCTGCTCACGGTCCCATAACAGAACATTATCATTTGTAAGAATCCAAATTTTTTGAGTATTAATATCACAATTGACCAGATTGGCCTGGTTAAGATAACTGTTACCTTCAAACTCCCGCCAGACGGCTGATGATTGTTCATAAAAAAATAAGCCCAGGCGCGTAATCGCCCATATGCGTTCATCCTCAACGATGATATCTAATAGGTTTTCTGCTTGTAGTTGGGCTGACGTAAAAATCTGCTGTGTCTGTAACTGCGGATTAAAACGCAACAATCCATCATCGCTTACAAACCACAGTTCATTACCGAGTATAAATACTCGCCTCAATTTGATGGTACTGTCCTTTTCCACATGATAATAGCGCCATTTTTCAAAATCAGCATCATATTCGGCAAAACCTTCGTCGGTTATCATCCATATCTGATTAGCAATGGTTCTGATATCACCGACACTCTTACCCGGAAGTCCGCGCACTTTATCATATGTTTCCCATTCTTCTATTAAAAGATCAAAACGGGCGGCGCCGTTATCAGTAGCTACCCAGGCATAATCCCCGGCAAAATCAACACTACGAATACTATTAGATGGAAGACCATTGGTACTGTCAAAAAAGAGCCACTCGTTCAGACGTACATGCAAAACGGCCAGTCCGCTGTCCAGGACACACCACAACCATTCATCATAGAAATATAACTGCTTTACTTCGGGGTTTTGATGTTTTATAGGGAGAGAAAAACGTTTAAAGGAATCATCATCGGGATTATATTGATAGAGTCCCGAGGGTGTTCCGATCCAGAGCTGATTTTCAGCTTGCAGTACAGGATATTTTCTCTGCAGGTATAATTTATTGATATCTGCGGACAAATCGGTAAATAGAAACAGACATATCACAATCCAAAATATATGACCTTTGGGAAAAATTTTAGAATTTTGCAGGATTGATTCCAAGATATAAAACGATCTGTGTTTTGTCGGGTGTTTTCAATAATCGTTGTCAATTTTCAGGATTGCAAAACAGCTATAAAAATAAGTGCTGATTTATTTTCTATGCTTTCACTTTATGTATATTGATGTTTTGTAAATCAATTTCACCAATGGAATTTTGATAGGCAGACCATAGATGCGGTACTTCTTTTGCTGTCATCGTCTTTCCCCCAAAATTGTACCTTGAAACAACGACAGAATCAAGAGCCAGGATGTCAAATCCGGCATAGAGACGGTTGTCCTTTACTATTGGCCCGGGGCCTGTAGGACCACCATTTAAAAGAACACGGCTGGCATCTATGATGTTTAAACCGGGACGAATGACCAGAGACAAATCCGCAATTGCCTGAGGTAGGTCGAGATTAGTGTGAAAGGTACTACGATTCCATATCAAACCCATTAAATTTTTGACAGCCAGGCTGACATTTGTGGCGGAATGATGCTTTGCCGTGGCCAGATTAATCAGCAAATCAACGCGGCCTAACATCTTCAGAGTTTCTGTATCATGCAAAACTTTTCCAGCGACCTGAACCGGCTGGAAGAGTCGTTGCTCATTAGCTAAGATCAATTTAACCTGTTGGTGTTTCGAGACGATCTCCTGAAGGGGCGTATTTTTAATATTTCTGAACTGGCGCAGGGTATGATCAGCAATGATGATTTTTTTGACACCCTGGGATTCTAAAAAAAGGCATAAAGATTCAATGACATCGGGCGCTGAAGTCGTTCCCATTTCCGGTCCATGCGGTAGACAGAGATTGGGCTTTATCAATATTATAGATTGGGTAATATCTTTGGTTATCAATGATTCCAGTCCACCCAATGCCTCAAAAAGCGCCGGTATGGATTTTCCTGGTAGTCCTTCTGCCTCCCAGACTGAAGATTTATTCAGATTGGATGATAGATTTTTTATAGATAGCAGTGGGGAAATTAGTGCAGCTGCCCCAATCTCAAGGAAATGTCTGCGTTTCATTTAATCCTTCCATCGACATTTAAGGCAAACTGCTTAAGAATATTCAGACTTTCTTCCGTATCATAGGTAATTTCCAGATATACAAAATAGCTGTTACGATAAAAGGTCAGTGCCTGGGATAGTCCGCTGTAACGGATATAATGGGCTTCCTTTCCGGCACCATCATTCCAATCAAGGGCACCAACAAGACCAATATCCGGATCTTCGTAAGTAGCCATTGCCTGACTTTCATTCCCCTGGTTATAAATGGTTAATTTCAGTTGCCGGTCAACGTTATCAATTTTGCCACGATAGGCCTGATGTGCTGCTTCAATAAAACCATGTCTCTGATAAATTTCAGCGCCACCGTTAATATATGTGGTAAGTTCTGAAATATTATTGGCCAGCCATCTGGCACCCTCATATGACCAGCCGGTTATATCGTTGTTCTTAACCAGCAGATCTTCTATGGACAAAATCTGGTCACTGTTTGCAGCATTTTTTTCGCATTGAACTAACCAGAGTGCAAAAATAAAAATACCAAGATAGGACATAAAAAGTGTTATCTTAAAATTCCAGACGGTTCGTTCTTTTAGACTAAAGCTCATCCTTTTGTTCTTTCCTGTTTTAGATTGTGATTAAATTATTTAATGACTTGCATGATAATCGCTTTTTGTGTTTCACCGGCCCTTAGGCGGGTGATGTACAGGCCACTGGCAATGGGTTGACCGAAGTCATTGGTTCCATCCCAGATAACCTGATGCCAGCCGTTCTTCACTGTTTTATTGACTATACGCTGTATTTTTCTTCCCATATCATCAAATATATCCATGATGATATGTTCAGGTTTCGCAATGTAAAATTCTATCCGTGTAGTACCATTGAAAGGATTAGGATAATTTTGCTTTAATATAAATTGATCCGGGATAGGCTGTTTCTCTCCATTAGCAGAATGGATGGCTGTGGTTGGATTCAAGATCGTGACCTGCTCCATCAGTTGCGGATTATTGGTTCCCAGTCCATAATCAGTAGCTGCTGTATCAATGTACCCGGCGCGTGAAATGGTGGTGCAGCCATTTTCTGCCAGTATTGCCCGGCCAAGATAATCGACGGCAACAATATCCTTGCTGAAAATGATCTTATTCTCTGTAAATTGAGGAGAACCACTCGGCCCGCCCGACTTAATGCCGAACAGAGCATCACAGATATTTACGGTTTGTGTAGATAAAATCGGAACTTGTGCGTTCAAGCTGGGAATATAGGGATCACAATAGTTGGAATGTAAGTAGTCAGGATTGTGGCAGGTCCCGTAGTGATTCTTTAAGCAAAGTGTCACACCGGCATCCCCGTGATTTTTAAGCACAGATATATTGATTAGATAATCACAGTGCTCCGTGACAATTTTACTGATCATTTGATTACGCCCATTCACACTGTAGGTTTCGTCAGAATACCCGATGCTACTGGTGCCAAAACATCGTACACCTGTCTCCGAAGTGTTTTCTGTATACCCGGCAGATCTCAGCTCCCCGGTTGTACGGTCATAAATAATGATATTGTTTTCCGGAAACAATACATCGGAGAAGGACATCTGGGTCAGACCATCGACAACGGCATAGGTAACCTGAGGATGAGTGGACATCGATGAATTAATGCAATTTACTTTAATAGCGATTTTACTCGTCGGTTCTATACCGGTCAGAAGCATTTTCCAGGCCTCCCCAATCTTCTCCTGTTGAGCAAGTGTTTTTATACCGCTATTCACCATTACTTTGACCACCGCAGCATCGATGATCAGCCCGCTGGTAGCCGCACTATCCTCCACAACAACGATTCGGCTTAACGCACTTGGTATGATAACGGATAGTAGTCTTTGCGGGTAAATAAAACTACCGATACCCGTAAAAGCGGCTAAACGTATAAATGTTCGGCGATCGATACTACGCAAAAATTTTTCTAACGACATCTTGGATCCCCCTGATTACTTCCAAGTGTGATGCCCTCATGAATGGGCAGACTACACTTATCTCGGCATGCGATAAATACAAGAATAACAAAATTTATCCGATTTGGCAAGAATTTAACGTATCCAAAATAAATTTAAATATAAGGCAAGAATCGGACCAAATGAAGGATTTAATGTCTATAATGATCCGGTTGTAGCAGAATTTATCATAAGGTCTGAGGGGGGATAGCGTTGTAATCGTTGTAGAAACGTAGCAGGCTACGTCTCTACATTAATAATTATTAATTCATTGCATGGTTTGTAGTCGTAATCATCCTGTCAGGCAATGATTTCTCCTATCAATGTATAAAAATTATACA
>CAZBBC010000034.1:0-35018 GCA_964489835.1 uncultured Calditrichota bacterium | reverse complement strand
TTACAAATTACAAATTACAAATTACAAATTACCAGTCAAAATACAAAAACTCAATTTAACCCGCCAGTAGGATATTTGTCAAATCTTATTTTACTAATTATCATCAGAATATAACAGGGCGGGGTGGGCTTTTTAAACCAGCAACCTTTCCATATCCCTGAGCACGCTGGTGCGGTTGTGGACACTGATCTCTTTTTCCTTACCGTCATCAAAAAAAACACGGATCTCTACCGGACCGGATTTGTTTTTTATTTCGGTTACAATGGTCGCTTCCCGGCCATGAAAATTTTCAGAATGTTCGATCCGTTTATTATTGGTATCAATATCATCAAAATGATCCTGATGACGGCTCTCCAGATCCATTTTTGAATGGTCATATTCTATGCCCGGCATGCGCCACTTCCATTTCTGAATGGCATCCAATAGCTTCTTTTTAGAGCGGGGTAATTTCCAGGTTAACCATAAGCCTGAATTGAAATAGTAATTGCGGACACCCGGAATACTGCGCCCATGAACGATAAAATCTCCCTGCTCACGAATTTTCTCGATAATATTGTAATAGATGTGCACCCGCACCGGCAGGGCACTGCTTTCTTTTCTATTTTTATCACGAGATGGTGACATAAATTGAAAATCCTTTCTGGATACTCTCACGGAAATTCATTACCATTGTAATACCTATTCTCGTTTAAAAACGCAAACTCTTTAATGGTAGTTACAATAGCATTATATTGAAAATATTTTAAAGAAATGAGTTGTAAAATCCGAAATCCGAATATCGAAATCCCAAACAAATCCCAAATCCAAAATTCAATTATAAAAACTAAAAAGGTCTTGAATATGGATCAATAGAAAATATGTGTCTGTTTGGAATTTCAGGCTTAGAATTTTGAATTTGTTTCGTGCTTCGTTTTTAGGATCTCGAATTTATTAAACTACCACTTTACCGCTTATGGTATTCATCTCGTCTTTCTCAGAGTGCTTCGTCCCTGAAAGAGCGATGTTCCCACAGTTGTTCATCAGGATCGTCGTGTATTTTGTCTTTTAGAAACCACACCCCCAGATAAAACACAGGGGTATCTAACAGGGCAAAGAAAAATTTAAACAGATAGGAGGCAAACATGAGACGGATCAATTTACCCGTTGTATTAATATCCGGACCGAGATTGTCCGCCCAATACAATATAGTCAGGATGGATATAGTATCGATCAACTGACTGAAGGTAGTGGAACCATTGTTACGCAGCCATAGATGCCTGCCTTTGGTCAATCGTTTCCAGAAATGAAAGATATGCAAATCAACAGTCTGGGCGACCAGGTAGGCAAACATCGAAGCGATGACATTTGCGATCATGAATTGGTAAACCCTTTCAAAGGTGGAAGTAGCGCCGGAAACGCCGGAAGCATCGGGAAGGAAATGACCCAGACTCATTATTCCAAGCATAAAGAAATTCATGATAAAACCGATCCAAACCAGGGTTTGTGCTTTTTTCTTCCCATAAAGCTCACAGATCAGATCGGTTGCCAGAAAGGTAAAAGGGTAGGCGAGAACACCGGCCGGGACAATCAGACCGAAAATATCGACAAATTTTGTGGTTCCAATGATGTTGCCCAGTACTAATGCCGTTAAGAAGATACCACTCAGAAACAGGAATAAGCGGTCTTTAAATTCCATTAATCGTTCTTGTTTATATTTAATAAATTTGATAAGGCTTTCTTTAATTCGGCTTCATCATTCAATGCCTGGGCTAATTTACCCAGAAGCTCGGTTAAAATGACCCGGATACTCATAGCCAGTGATAGGCATTCCTGGTCTGATTTGTAAAAAATGTTCTCGCTTAATGCCTGATGAAGCAGCATCAAGGGATTATGATTATCAATCAGTAACACAACCGGTAAGGAATGGTTTAAGGATTCGATCGAGGATGTAAATTTTTTTTCTTTTTTTGCTTTTTCAAGATCATGTAACAATTTAGGATCGGCATCAATCTTTTTTGCTACCTCCATGATATTATCAAGAATATGATTTTTTTGATTTTCTACCACTTGTCGATAATAGGCATAGGCCCCCAGGCCCATCCCCTGGTCCTCACAGTTTTTTCCCAAAAGAAATAATTCCTTATCCGGACCCAATTGCTCTATAAATTTTGCTGACGTCGCCTGTCCAAATGGCGGATACTCCCCGTATTTGAATGCTATCGCCTCTTTTGAATCAGATATCAATTTGATCGCAATGGCAAATATTTTTGGATTTTGATGGCAGTTATTGCAATGATAGCTGATGAAATGGTGTTCATACTTATCGGGTTGTATATTTATCTCAGGCTCATGTGCATTGAAGAACCGGAATCCACTGCAGAAATCACTATTACAATAAAGATAAACCTGGGGTAATTCAAATTTCAAGTGACCATGAGGCGCCTGATAATACCCAAACGGGCTGATTGCAACAAACTTCCCCGGAGGGATCTCCTCCAGGAAGCGATTAAAGCTTACTTCTTTCAGATTCTCTTTTAATGGATTTTTCTCAATTGTCATTTTTCTATCCTACATCCGCAGGCGGTAGCAGCATTAAACCACAGAATAGTCACAGAGAACATCCGTCTGAAACGGACAGGCAGAGATAATTAAATAATTTTATTGTATTTATCTAAAAAAACAGCCTGTCTATTATTAAGTATTCGTCGATAAATAAAAAACTTTTAAATATTTATTTTTTTTAAATTAAATACGCTCTGAACCACCTATGGTGGATAATCTTAAAAAACATTTACGATTTTAATCAATTAATTAATTCTGCTTGCATTTTTGGAGTCACAGATCGTGTTGATCTAAATATCAACCACGAAGCGCACGAAGCACACGAAGTTTTTGATAATTAATATAATTTTTCTATTAACTTCGCTTTAGATAAAAGAATAATCAATATAAGATCTTCGTGGTCTTTGTGGTAAAAGCTTTTTATCTGTTATAATTTGAACGGCCAGAGACCCTAGTGCTCGCCCGAAGGGCGAGCACTAGGGTCTCTGTGGTTTCATTTTTTCACTCTAGCCTCATCTGATGATAATATAATAAATATAAAACTCTCTTGAAAAGTAAAAAAATCCTTAATTCGGGTTGGTATTTATTTAATTTTTTCTCAAATTATATGCGAATACAAAGATTTCAGGCCATATCATTGAGCCTAAATGGGAAAATATTAGATGAAAAGGCAATAAATTTCAATTGTATTATATATAAAGTGAGGTAAAAACCATGGCGAAAAAACTGAATGATTTATTGGATACGGCCATTCAGGATGAAATTGCCGCCCAGAAATTTTATCTGGAGATGCGGGAGAAAACCAATAATGCCAAACTTAAAGATTTTTTAAATACACTGGCGAATGAGGAAAGAGGACATGAACGGTTATTAAAAGGTGTCAAGGAGATGGAACTTTATGATGGATCGCTGCCGGTAGATGATAACTCGTTGAAACAAATTGAAGGTGCTCACCAGATTCCCGATGAAGTACCAATAAAAGACATGACCATCGAGCGGGCGATGGAGATAGCGATGATGAAGGAAAACAAAGCTTCACAGGTTTATGCGCAGCTCGCGGAAACATCTCCTCAGGAAGAAATAATGAAATTATTTACCAGTATCGCTTCCGATGAACGGCGGCATTTTAAAACAATCGAAGAGTACTATAAAATTCATACCGGACAAATGGGCTGGGAGGCCTGAACGAGCCGTGAAATAAATGATTTGATAAGGATATCACCTAAAAAGGGGAAGAAGATGTACCCAATCACTGAAGCAAGATTCATCGCTCCGGAAATAAAATTATTCAAGATTAAAGCACCAAAAATAGCCGAAAAACGAAAAGCAGGGCAGTTTGTGATCATTCGTATCGGTGAATATGGCGAAAGAGTTCCCCTGACCATCGCCGATTCAGATATTGGAGAAGGTACCGTAACACTGATTGTGCAGGGTATCGGTAAAACGACCAGGCAATTAAATCTTATGGAAAGAGGGGATGAGATTATGGATATTGTCGGCCCCCTCGGTATGCCCTCACACATTGAAAATTTTGGTACCGCTGTCAGTATCGGCGGCGGCGTCGGCTCAGCGATTGCCTACCCTACAGCGGTTGCCTTAAAACAAGCCGGAAACAAGGTGATAACAATTAACGGTGCACGTAGTAAAAACCTGGTTATTCTGGAAGAAGAGATGAAAGCGGTCAGTGATGAAGCCTATATAACCACTGATGATGGAAGTTATGGTTATCATGGTTTTGTTACCGATAGGCTCAAAAAGTTGATTGAAGAGGGGAAAAAAATAGATTTTGTCCTGGCCATTGGTCCCATTCCGATGATGAAAGCGGTTGCTGATGTAACAAAACCTTATGGAATAAAGACAGTCGTCAGTTTAAATCCGATTATGATCGATGGTACGGGAATGTGTGGCGGGTGCCGGGTTCCTGTCGGTGGAAAAGTGCAGTTTGCCTGTGTCGATGGTCCTGAGTTTGATGCTCATGAAGTGGATTTTAAGAATTTAACCGATCGAAATCGCATGTATGCCGAATACGAAAAAAAATCGCTGGAAAAATTCGAGCATGAGTGTAAACTGAATAAAAAAATCAAATCTGTTGAAGTCGAATAACCACGGAAAGACACGGAGATACATGGATGAATAGATGGCTTTTCTATTGCATCGTAGACCTGGTTTTGCTGGGTTGGTTATTGGGCATCAACCTAAGAGATGATATTATGCTTCCCCCTTAAAAAAGGGGGACTGAGGGGGATGTCTTAGTGTTTTCACAGAAAACAATTTTTGCTTTTATCATATTGTGATGCTTTTTACATCCCCTTAATCCCCTTTTCTAAGGGGAGATTAAATTGAGTTTACACCACTATAGCTGGAAAATGGACCGCAATGACGAACTGGTATTATGCTCGTCATTGTGAGGAGCATAGCGACGAAGCAATCTATGAAAATATTATTAAACATTATTTTATCGATATAATCCAATAGCAAAGGACGAATGATGGCAGAGAAGTTGACCCCTAAAGAACGGATGGCTATTCCCAAACAGAAAATGCCGGAACAGGATCCTCATAAACGAAGAAATAATTTTGATGAAGTTAACTTTGGATTTAATAAAGCGCTGGCCATTACGGAGGCCCAGCGCTGTCTTCAATGTAAAACACCAACCTGTATCGATGGTTGTCCGGTTGATATAAAAATTGATGACTTTATACAGTTAATTGTCGATGAAGATTTTCTGGCTGCTGCCAGGAAAATAAAAGAGGATAATATTTTACCGGCCATCTGCGGCCGGGTGTGTCCGCAGGAAGAACAATGTGAAAAGACTTGTGTTTTGGGTAAAAAATATGAACCGGTGGCTATCGGGCGTTTAGAGCGTTTTGTAGCTGATTTTGAAATGGCTGCCGGCATCGAACCGGAGCCAGTGAAAGTGGTCCCCAAAGGGAAAAAGGTGGCCATCGTTGGCAGCGGACCGGCCGGATTAAGCTGTGCCGGTGATCTGATTGCCATGGGATATGATGTTACGGTATTTGAAGCGCTGCATGAGTTGGGAGGTGTGTTGGTATATGGTATACCCGAATTCCGCCTGCCGAAGGAGATTGTTCGGAAAGAGATTCATAATATGGAAAAACGGGGGGTTAAATTTCAAACCGATGTTGTTATTGGCCGTTCACTGACCATCGATGAACTGATGGTCGACGAAGGTTTCGAGGCAGTATTCATCGGTGTCGGTGCCGGACTCCCCTGGTTTATGAATATACCGGGAGAAAATCTGGTCGGTGTTTATTCGGCCAATGAATTTCTAACCCGGATCAATTTAATGAAGGCCTATCGTTTTCCGGAATATGACATGCCCATGCTTGATCTTAAGGGTAAAAATGTTGCGGTCATGGGTGGTGGTAATACGGCGATGGATGCGGTGAGAATATCCGTTCGGCTCGGAGCTAAAAATGCCTATATCGTCTATCGCCGCTCGGAAGTGGAAATGCCGGCCAGGATCGAGGAAGTACATCATGCCAAAGAAGAAGGGGTCCAGTTTCGCATGCTGACCACACCTGTGGAGATGATCGGCGATGACCAGGGACGGTTAAAAGCGATGAAGTGTCTTAAAATGGCATTGGGTGAACCGGATGATTCCGGCAGGCGCCGGCCGGTACCGATAGAAGGATCCGAATATGTGCTCGATATGGATGTTGCCGTCATAGCCATTGGTAATGGGTCTAATCCGCTGATCACTCAAACTACACCGGAAATTAAGGCAAATAAGTGGGGCAATATTATCGTCGATGGTGAGACGATGAAAACCACAAAAAAGGGTGTTTTCGCCGGTGGTGATATTGTTACGGGTGGTGCGACTGTTATTCTGGCTATGGGTGCCGGACGCACGGCTGCCAAAGCGATGGATGAATATCTGTCGAACGGGAAAGAGTGGACGTTCTAGCGGTTAAATCAACTCTCCTTGAATTCAGCGACGACGGCTGAGATACTTGCTTTGGCATCTCCGAACAACATGCGCGTATTGGGAGCAAAAAATAATTCATTGCTGATCCCGGCAAATCCCGTAGCCATTGAGCGTTTTAACACAAAGACGGTCTTCGCATAGTCAACATTTATAATCGGCATACCATAGATTGGACTGTCTTCGTCGTGGCGGGCGGCAGGATTAACTACATCGTTGGCGCCAATGACGACTGCCACATCTATCGTATTTATAATCGGATTGATAGCATCCATTTCATACAACTTGTCATAAGGGACATTTGCTTCCGCTAAAAGTACGTTCATATGTCCGGGCATCCGGCCTGCAACCGGGTGAATGGCATAATATACTTCCGTACCATTGGCTTCAAGCAGATCACCCAATTCACGCACCACATGCTGCGCCTGTGCCACCGCCAGGCCATAACCCGGGACAAAAGCCACAGAACTAGCTGCTTCCAATATAAGAAAAGCATCTTCAGCGAGTATAGGATTTACTTCACCCTGTTGCTTGCCACCTTTACCTGTTGTTATGGTCGCCCCGAATCCGCTGAACAGTACATTAGCCAGTGAGCGGTTCATCGCTTTGCACATGATATTGGTAAGTATAATCCCGCTGGCGCCGACAAGGGCACCGGATACAATCAATATATTATTCTGTATAACAAATCCGGCGGCACAAGCGGCCAGGCCGGAGTAACTGTTTAGTAAAGATATTACTACAGGCATATCTGCACCGCCAATAGGGATAACCGCCAACACACCAAGTATCAGTGATAATACAATAATTCCGATCAATATATCATAGCTGACCGTCGGATTCAGGATGAACAAAACACCGGCGGTAACAATAGAAATCAATATGATGGCATTAAATATTTTTTGTCCGGGGAAAAGCGTCGGTTTTCCACCGATCACCTCTGCTAATTTAGCAAATGCGATTAAGCTGCCTGAAAAAGTAACCCCACCGATAAGTATCGAGAGAAAAATTGTTGTAATGGTTAAACCATCAGCGGCAGGATAAGCGTGATAGGCTTCCCAGCCGACAAGAAGACTGGCGATGCCACCAAAACCGTTAAACAGTGCTACCATTTCCGGCATCTGGGTCATGGCGACCAGACGGGCGGCGAAGGCACCGATAACCGCACCGATCACAAATCCGAGCGCAATCCACTGAAAATCAACAACCTCCTTACTAAAAAGAGTGGTAACCACGGCAATAAACATACCAATAGCAGAAACAAAATTTCCTTTTCTGGCCGTTGCCGGAGAGCTCAACATTTTAAGACCATAAATAAAAAGAATGGCGGCAACGATATAGATCAGATTAACAATAATATCTATGTTCATTTTTTATCCCCAGTCGGTTTTCTCTTGAACATTCCTAACATGCGATCCGTTACCAGATAGCCTCCGATCACATTAATCGTAGCAAACATAACGGCAGAGGTCGCCAGAATGATGCTTATGGTTTCATTACCGGCTGATCCGGCGGCAATAACAGCGCCAACGAGGGTAATACCGGATATGGCATTTGATCCGGACATGAGGGGAGTATGTAAAGTTGCCGGAACCTTGGATATAATCTCAAAACCTAAAAAAATAGATAGGATCAATATAAAAGCAAGAAATATAAGTGTTGTTGGGTCCATGTCTTTTCCTTATTTATTAAAATTTTTCATCATTTCGCTGTAAATTTCACCCTGATAAGTCACCAGGCATCCTTTGATAATTTCATCCCCGAGGTCCAGTCGGAAGGATTTACTTTCATCATCCCAGAATTCAGTCAGCAGGTTTACCAGATTGCTGGCATACATTTGACTGGCATGCACCGCCACATGACCGGGCAGGTTCTCCAGACCAATAATACGGACGCCGTTTACCTCAATTTCTTTTCCCAATTGAGAGCCTTCCACATTGCCGCCGGACTCAACAGCCAGATCGACGATAAGACTACCCGGTTTCATTTCCTTAATCATGTCTCTGGTGACAATCAGGGGTGCTTTTTTACCAAAAACCTGCGCGGTTGTTATGACGACATCCGATTGTGCACAACGTTTGGCCATAACTTCACGTTGCCTGGCTAACTGCTCTTCTGTAAGTGCTTTGGCATATCCGTCTTTTGTCTCCCCGGTTTCACCCAGATCCACTTTTACGAACTTAGCGCCCAAACTTTGAACCTGTTCTTCTACTGTCGGTCGTGTGTCGAAAGCTTCTACTCTGGCACCCAGCCGCTTTGCTGTCGCAATGGCCTGCAAACCGGCAACACCGACACCGATAATAAAAACTTTGGATGGTGCGATTGTACCGGAGGGTGTCATCATCATCGGGAAGATCTTGTCGGATCGTTCGGCGGCAAGGAGAACAGCGACATAGCCGGCCAGACTGGCCTGAGAACTCAGGGCATCCATTTTTTGCGCTTTTGTGGTACGTGGAATAAGTTCCATGGCAATCGCACTGATCTTTTTCTCTTTAAATTTGTTGATAAGTGACGGTTGATTAAAAGGATCCAGATAGCTGATATGTATGCTATTCTTCTTCATCCAGTCAATTTCCTCAACAGGGGGCATCCGTAAACGCAGAATAACATCTGCCGAACTGATCAATTGCTTCCTATCCGAAGCTACCGTAGCGCCAACAGACCGATAGGCTTCATCCGGATAGCCTGACCCAATGCCCATTCCATTTTCGATTTCAACTTCGGCTCCGCGTTTAATTAAAATTTCAGCACTCGATGGAATAGCGGGCACACGTTTTTCATTCGGATAGGTTTCTTTTGGAACCGCAATTTTCACAGAAAACCTCCTGTATACTTAGGATTTTTTAATTTTACAATAATTTCGTTTTAAACGCAGAGTTCGCAGAGTTCGCTGAGATTATTTATATAATCATTTCTAAAATATTTACTTAACTATGGCATGCAAAGTTGCTTCAAAAAGGAAAAAATCCTTAAGAAAGTAGTAATATTCTTAAATCAAAATAATACTATCATATTTAGTTATATTTATTAACACAGCACTATTTGAATATTTATTAATTGTAGGTTTCCTTTGCGTTCTTTGCGATCTCTGCGTTATATTCTATTATCTGGTGTTTAATTTTTTATTTATTTATAATCCCTGAAACCCCGGGATTATTCCCCTTACTAATTTTTTTATTCGGTCGGTAACTCTTCCTTTTCATCCATCATTTCAAATTCGTCGGTATTCTTGGCGGCGACTGTATGTCGTATCACACAGACCTTTATTTGACCGGGGTACTCCATTTCTTCTTTAATCTTTTTTGCTATATCTGAAGAGAGGATCGCTGCCCGTAGGTCATCAATTTTTTCCGGTTCAACAATGACCCGTAATTCCCTGCCGGCAGAGATAGCATAGGTTTTAGAAACGCCTTCAAATGAATTAGCAATCTCCTCCAACCCGGTAATTCGTTTTGTATACGCTTCAAGTGTATCCCGACGGGCACCGGGGCGGCTACCGCTTATTTTATCAGCAGCGGTAACAAGAACTGAAATCGGCGAAATCGGTTCTGCTTCCTCGTGGTGGGCTAAAATTGAATTAATAACGATCTCATGTTCTTTATATTTCGTACACAAATCAACCCCTAATTTGACATGGCTACCTTCAGAATTTATCGTCAGTGCCTTCCCGATATCATGAAATAACCCGGCTCTTTTTGCAAGTTTTGAATTAAATCCCAATTCGGAGGCCATCGCCCCGGCCAGTAATGCCACTTCTTTTGAATGTTGTAAAATATTCTGACCATAACTATAGCGATATTTTAGCCTCCCCAACGCTTCTTTAATTTTTTGATGTACATGACGTAAATTCATATCGTTTAAGGTATCCTCTGCCGCTTTCATTATCGATCGCTCAACTTCTTTTGTAGCTTTGGCAACGGTTTGCTCAATAAGACTGGGATTGATATTTTTTGTTTTTATTAAATTCTCCATAGCAACGCGGGCGATTTCCCTTCGTACCGGATCGAATCCGGAGAGGACGATCAACCCGGGTGTGTCATCGACGATGACTTTCATACCGGTTGTTTCTTCAAAAGATCTGATATTCCGGCCTTCACGGCCAATGATCATTCCCTTGTATCTTTCATTTGGCAGCTGAACAGTGGAAAGGGTCGACTCCATGGTAACTTCATAGGCGATATTCTCAATGGCGTAGGTGATAATCTCTTTTGCCTCTTTCTGCGCACTCAGTTTTGCCTCTTCTTTTATGTCGATGGCCATCTGGGCTGCTTCCAATTTAACCCGGTCTTCGAGATTTTTTATCAGTTCCTTTTTAGCTTCATCAATGGTGATACCGGCAATTTGTTCTAACCGTGAATTCTGCTCATCGATAATTTCTTCGACCTTCTTTTGCTTCTGAAAGATAATCTCCTCGCGTTGTGTGATTTTATCATTTCGCTGATTTTGCTTGCTCTCCCTGAATTTCAGATTGTTTTCCAGCCGGCGCAGTTCCTTTTCTTTGTTTAAATGAAGCGATTCGTTTCGGGACAGTTGATTCTCTTTCGCTTTTAATTCCTCATTAAATTTTGATCGCTTGCGCTGCAGTTCCTCGCGGAACTGTATCATATTTTCTTTTTTAAGTTGTTCAACCTGATACTGAGCACTGTCCAAAACTTCTTTGGCAGTACTTTTTTTCTTACGTAAATGAGCCGTGTAGATGGCATAGGTAATAATAATACCAATGAGCATACCTACAACGGTGTATATGATTATATTTAGTTCATTCACCGGATACTCCTTCAAGTCTCATCATTCAATTACTGTTGTCAAGTCATCATTGCCGGTTCACTCCCCGGGGCTAGGAGGAAGCGAAGATCATTATATATAATGGAGGATACAGGACTTATCATACACCTTTTCGGGGACAAATCCCGAAAAGGATAAAATAAATAAATCGTGCACATATTGCTTTATTAAAAAAGGGTAACGACAGATATTCACCGTTACCCTAAATGTTCATGACAGATCTAGCGGGTTGCTCTTATTCGTCATGAATTTTTTTCTTTTTTTCCAGTAATTCTTCTTCCGTCTCTTCGTGAGCAGGATCTTTTACACAGGCGTCGGTGGGGCATACAGCCGCACATTGTGGTTCTTCGTGAAATCCCACACATTCCGTGCATAGATCAGGGTCAATAATGTAGAGTGGATCACCTTCGGTAATCGCATCGTTTGGACATTCCGGAACGCAAGCATCACATGCAATACATTCATCGTTTATCAATAGTGCCATCCCTAGTTTCCTCCTGAAATAATGATGACTTTACCTTAATTAATGGACTCAGTCTAAAAGTCTGAATCCTACCTTTAATATTACCTGATATTCATCAACTTTGCCATCTTTAATACCCCCGCGCATCTGGTTGACTTCAAACCAGCTCAGTCCTTTAAGGGAATGCGACGCTTCCTCTATGGCATTTTTTATCGCTTTTTCATAACTTTCTGTCGAGGTACCGACAATTTCAATAATTTTATATGTTTTTCCCATTGATTGATCCTTTTAACTCAAAATATAGATAATATGTTCAAAAAATTCAATTATTTAATGTGGCAATCTTTATAAACGCCGTTTGAATTTAATGAATAAGTGTAACTTTGGCGGATCGGTAGGGATTTTTATCCACGGATTATATGTTCTCTCACCAGCGTGTTAAAATATCACTTTTTTCATACCCATTTATAAAAATTTCTGTAAATTCCAAAAGACAAGATTCAATTTAAAAGTATATGTCTGTATCTTAATAATTATCAATATATTATGAATGATCTTGAGATACACGCCGATCACCCCCGCCTGAAAACTTATTTTGAAGAGATCAGGAAAATTTCCGCCTCACCGGAAAATGCGAGAAATATATCACCTGCATTTGCCCGCCTGTTAAAATATTTTGCCAAACAGGTTCGATGGACTTTTATTGAACATTTCCCGGTGATCTGTGCCGGTCGCATTCAGATGGTTAGTGGTGCCTTCCTGGATAATTATAATCTTGTGCAGGGCTTATGGATCAACCTGCCCGATGATACGGATTTGGATAAAAGTATCAAGGGAATGATTAACAGCGGACTGCCGGTTCGAAATACATTGTTCCAGTATGCGGGTAGACTGATGCTCTGGCGAAAAGGTAAAAAAATGATCGATACACATTTTAATTCCAAAGAAGAAGGGGTATCGATTCTGCTCACATTTTTAAAATCACCACTAAAAAATTATAGCAATTTAGAGAATCTGTCTGACAGGTTAGAACAAGAAGGTCCTTCCGTCGTTAATACCTGGGCGGAGAGAATTCGACAGGAGCAGGAGGATAATTCAAGATTTAAAGGAAGTATTGATTCATTTAAACGATTGGTCCCAAATCATATGTTCCCGGATTACTCCCGTGGCGTATTAGAGAGGATGATCGTAAAATATTTGCTGGTTCGTCGTTTAACTGATAAAATATTCAAACGATCCTCTTTTATCACTTCTTCCTCTATCTCGGGTGATATCGAAAAAGTCCTGGCGCGGTCAGCAGGATTACGAACACCGCCGGATCTGATCGCAGATCTTGAACCGATTGTCCGGCATGTTGCCACACATTTACTGGATCATGATGAAAAACTTATATTCCTCGAATCTCTGCTAAGAAAATTTTTCCCGCATAAAGATACAAAGGGAGCCGTCCTGAATTATAAGAAATCTTCAGAAAAAATATTTTCCCGCTTTATCGCCGATTCTGTAGAATTTCTTTTGCGCAAAGAATTTGCTGTGTCAATTTCAGATGAAGACGTCAACATTCTTAATCCTTTTGCCGATGACGGATCTTATATTTGCCAATTGCTAAAAAACATCAGCCATAAACAGCTGAACCGGAAATATCGCCATGATTTGTATGGTAATGAAATCAGAATGATTCCCTATTATCTGTCTTTAATTAATATCGAAAGTGAATATCTTCGGTTAACAGGGAAATATGTCTCCTTTCCGGGCTTAAGTGTGGTTGATACCTTTTTATTGTCAAGAGATAGCGGTTTATCTCTTTATTCAGATGAAAACAGCCGGAAAATAGAGCGACAGAGAAAAATTCCTTTTACGGTAATTCTTGGAGAAACACCGGCCGGGACCAATGATATATATGGCAAAAAAGGACGTGGTGTGTATCCGCAGCTGGATAAAAGAGTCTTCCATACCTATGCCAGTGATTCTGCAGCCAGAAATAAGACCGTCATATCGGATACATATGTGAAAGCCATCCGCTGGGCCAGTGACAAAATTGCCGAGAGTGAAAAGGGCATTGTCGCCCTGGTGTGCAAAAATAATTTTATTGATGATCTGGCCTTTGACGGATTGCGAAAACATCTGATTAAAGATTTTAACAGTGTCTTTGTCCTGGATATTTATAAAAAAGAAATGCCCGGATACCATCATCATTACCGGGAAGATAAGGCAGTTCTGATCCTGATAAAAAATGACCAGATATCCAAATCCGGTATATATCATCAACGTCTGGACTGGGATTCTTTTCAAAAAACAGTTTATCAGGAGGAAATTGACTTGTTCAAACGTATTCATTGGCGTCGAATTAATCCGGATAAACATCATACTTGGCTGACAGAAGGATTGCAGAAAGATTATGAAGCCCTTATGCCAATGGGAACAAAAATTGCCAAAGCAGGAAAAGAAAATGCAATTTTTAGAATCTATGGACGTGGAGTGGCGACCTCCCGCGATGCATGGGTGTATAACTTTAAAAGGGAAAATCTGTCCGGAAACGTTCAGGAATTGATCCAAATCTACAATAAACATGTTCAAACCTGGGGCCAGATCCCTTCTAAACCGGATATCGATGAGTATATAGGTGATAAAAAAACCTCTATTCCCTGGTCTGATAGCCTTAAGAACTATATGCAGAGACAGATTATTATCCGATTCAAATCAGTGAATATCAGGGAAGCGCTGTATCGTCCGTTTACACGCAAATATCTTTACTTTGATCAACATCTTATCGAACGGTGGTATCAATTACCTCATATATTGCCGGCGGCAGTTAGTGAAAAAGAAAACCGGCTGATCTGTGTATCATCGCCGGGGTCTAAAAACATTTCGTTTTTCATGACGGCAATGATTCCTGATTTGAATCTATTCGCAGGAGCATCACCGATCCAATGTTTTCCTCTGTATCATTATGACAGAGATGGACGGAATAGAAGAGAAAACATAAGCGATTGGGCATTGCAAAATTTTATCGATAAATATAAAGATCAGCGCATTACCAAATATGATATCTTTCATTACGTATATGCTATTTTGCATCATCCTGCGTATATTAGGAAATATGCCGCCAATCTTAAAAAACAATTACCGCGAATTCCTTTTGTCAGAAATTTCCAGGAGATTTCTGAAGCAGGTAAAAATCTGGCAAGGCTACATGTTTTTTACGAGGGACAGGAGGAATATCCTCTGAAAAAAAGTGTGTCTTTTGCTGAAAATCCGGATTGGCAAATAGAGAAAATGATACTATCTAAAGATCGGCGAAATATCAAGATTAATGATTCCCTGACATTGTCAAATATACCGGCCAGGGCATTTGAATACATTGTAGGGAATCGTTCCGCCCTGGAATGGGTAATTGAACAATATAGGCTTCGTGACGTGTTAAAAAATGACAATGTGGATGATCCAAATAAAGTGGCGGATCCCACCTATATTACTCGACTGATTTGCCAGGTTATAACGGTTAGTCTTGAAACCATCAAAATTATTCAGGCCATGCCCCCTATGGATGAGATTTTGGAATAGAACTGCCATCAAAGATCATTGATAAATGAAAGGATATTTATGTTTAGCCGTTCCACCTATACGATCAGAAGAGATAAATTGCTGAGTCAAATTAATTCCGGGCTTATTTTAATGCTGGGAAATGATGAAATTCCGATGAATTATTCTGGCAATACCTATCGTTTCAGACAGGATAGTACCTTTTTATATTATTTCGGATTAGATTTGCCTGGATTAGCGGCAGTTATGGATACAGAAAGTGATGAAATAATAATATTTGGTGATGACCCGGATCTGGAAGATATCATTTGGATGGGGCCCCAGTCTTCTTTAAAAGACCAGGCAGAGCAGGTGGGAGTCAGCAATACCCAGCCGTCGAATAATCTTATAAAAGTAATAGATAAAGCCATCCATGATGATCGGGTCATTCATTTTCTTAAACCTTACCGGGAGAAGCAGTATTATCAGCTAACCTCGTTGCTGGGGATTGAAAAGGAGAATATTTCTACCGCGGTTTCAAATGCTTTAGTCGCTGCAATCATTGAGCAACGGTCGATAAAGAGCGCGGAGGAAATTGAGGAAATTGAAAAAGCCCATGCCATTACATATGATATGCATACCACTGCTATGCGGATGGCGCGGGCCGGGATCTACGAGCGTGATATTGCCGGTACTATTGAAGGAATTGCCCTTTCGGCAGGAGCGTCGACTTCATTCCAGGTGATTTTATCTATTCGTGGTGAAATTCTTCATAATACCCATTATGGGAATTTGTTACACGATGGGGATATGATTATCAATGATTCAGGGGCCGAAACTGTTATGCATTACGCTGCCGATATAACCCGTACTTTTCCGGTAAGCGGTAGATTTACTGAGAAACAGAGGGATATTTATCAGATTGTTCTGAAATCACAAGTAGAGGCAATACAAGCGGTTAAACCCGGGCAGAATAACAAGGATATACATTTGCAAACCGCCAGAGTGATAACAGAAGGACTACAGAATTTAGGGATCATGAAGGGAAATTTAGAAGATGCCGTACAAATGGGAGCACATGCGCTCTTTTTTCCTCATGGTCTGGGACATATGCTTGGTCTCGATGTGCATGATATGGAAAACCTGGGAGAAGATAAAGTAGGATATAACAATGAAGTGAAACGAAGTGAGCAGTTTGGCCTGGGTGCCCTGCGGTTTGCTAAAAAACTTCAACCAGGTTATGTAATCACCATTGAGCCGGGGATCTATTTTATTCCGGAATTGATAAAAAAATGGAAAAATGAGAAAAAACACACCAATTTTATTGATTATGACCAGGTGGGAAAATATATCAATTTTGGAGGGATTCGGATCGAAGATGATGTTGTTGTAACCGATAATGGTTCCCGGGTGATTGGAAAATCAATTCCTAAAACGGTTGCTGAAATTGAAAAAATCTGCCAAGAAACCGGAAAGGTATAAGGTATAGGGTATAAGGAACTTGGAATTTGGAATTCTTAATTCATACCGCAGCGATGCTGCAATCAAAAAAAAATTATCCACGGATTAACACGGATTTAATTTAAAAATTATTTTAAAAATTTTAAAAAAAGATTTTTTTAAATAAAAGTGATAATATTTGTATAAAATTTCTAAAATTAATCTATGCGCCGTTGCGCCGTTGCATCGTCGCGAGAAATAAATTAGTCCGTTTTGTAAAAATTTTGCAAAAATAACAAAGTTTTTGGCTATAATAGCATAAAAGGAGCATATGCAGCGCATCATTGTCATCATTAGTATCATGATACTGTTTAATTTGGCTTTTTCTCAGAACCAATCGGTTGTTGTCGTATATTCACACAATACCAATGGTATATTAGAAAACTGTCATTGTCCGGAAAGATCATACGGAGCCCTGGAAAAACGGGCCGTGGTCATTGATAGTATACGAAGAGCTGAAAAAAGAATATTACTGATAGATACAGGTGATATACTGGATATAAGAGCGGATCGTTTACTTCATGAATACATTACCCGGGCTTATGGCACGATGAAATATGATTTTTGGGTTCCAGGCGATCAGGATTTTATTGAAGGACCTGATTTCTTCCTGCATCAGCTATCAGGTCAATTTGGAAAGCTCTTAGTTTCGAATATTTATAATAAAAATAAGCCGGTTGGAGAATCATCTGTTATTAAGGAATATGACAAATTAAAAATCGGAATTACAGGAACGATCAGGGATGATCTACATCAGTATCTGGAGCAACCGGCCGGAGGTCTCTTTTCATTTAAAGATCAGATGAGTAGCTTAAAGCCTGTTATCAAGGATCTTTCCCAAAAAACGGATTATATTATCCTGTTATCACACAGTGGGATTGATCGTGATCGTGAGATTGCCGAAGAATTTCCGGAATTGGGTCTGATCATCGGCGGTCATTCACAAACCTTGTTGTTAAAACCCGAAATAATTGGTTCAACCCATATCACCCAGATTGGAGAAAGTGGATACCGTCTGGGTATTATAAAACTTCACTTCCAGAATAAAAAACTGCGGTCGCTGGAATCTCAGGTGATTCTGCTTACCAAAACAATGGCCGATAATCCGCAGATAAAGAAAATGATTGCAGATTATCATAAAACAAGAATGGAGAGATCGAGCAATGAGTAAACAACATATGACCAGAAGAAAACAAAAACGGCGCAAACGTTGGATTCAACGCAAAAAAAATCAGGTTAAAACATTTGCACAGAAAAAATGATCGCTGAATGATTAAAAGTGTAAAGCCATTCCCAGGTCAGGCCCTGAAGTGGTTATATCATAGATAAACTGGCTGTTATTACTACCTTTTTCATACCGGGCATACCAAAGGCGGTAAGAAGCTAAGAATGTAATGTTTGCCAGGTGGTAACCAACGCCGCCCATAAGGTTCCACTCAAAATCTGAACCCGCTCCAAATCCGCCGATATCTGCGCGGGCAAGAAAGATAAAATGTTTGGAAATATCCCAGGAGATCCGCCCTCCGATTATCGGGTCCGTCCATTTTTCATTTCCTTCCACGGGCTGGTCGGGAGCATCCCGATACTTAATTTTCGTTCTGATATAGCGTCCACCGGCAAGGATCTCCAGTTTTTTATACACACGATATATCAAACAAACTTCTAAGACGGAAAGATCAATATTAGACTGGTCTTTATGTAAATCCACATTATTCCAGTCAAATAGGATACCAACTCTTTTTTTTCTCAATTCTACTTTACCATTCAAACCAAGATTTGAGGAATTATAATAATCTTCCAGGGTGAAATTTACTGGTCGGGTGACACCCTGAACGGTCGCATTACCGTTCATCGAAGTCATCCACACATATGGCTTGATTTCCAGTTTTAGCCTGTTGTCGTATCCATATTGTGCATAAGCAAAATTGATAAAGAATAAAAAACTAGTCAGGCCGAGCCATGTAGTCTTAGGCATTTATTATTTTCTCCTTCCTAAACCCTATGTCTGAGGCGCATCTTTAACCTTTTCTAAATAAGAAAAGGGACGCTATAAAGTCCCTCTCTTTTCAAGAGAGGGATTTAGGGTGAGTTCTTTGAATCAAGTCTCTCTATTTTTTAAATCCTTAAATGTTTTAATTTTCAGGTGATAATATAAAATGATTTAAGTTTTAACCGGATACTCTAAATATAACGCATTTTTTCTTAATTAAGATCCCAAGATTGTTTCGTCCCGCCGCGTCGTAGACCCCGTTTTACGCGGTAGGCGGGCAGGTTACTCATTCTTCAGTTCCCTCGCTTCGCTTCGGGACAGGCCTCTCAATGACGACCAAGGAAGTGTCATTGCGAGCGGTAGCGACGCAATCCAAAAAATTATTAGCGAAATATACGCTGATCGGTTTAAAATCATGAATTATTAACGTCATTAGAGTGCGGCTTATTATTCTTGTATTTATAATGCAAAAATAATATAGCCACTATTATCAGGAAGGTGGCGAAAAGGGAACCCTCAAAACCGAAAGGACCACCGGTCAACATATCGTTTCCCTGTAAATCCTGTATAATGATACCTGAAGTGTCGACACCGCTGACCTCGAAACCATAAACCGGTCCCTGGAAAAAATTCCAGGAAAAATGCAGGGCAATTGGCAGCCACAGATTTCGTTTATGTATATAGTATATACCCAGTAAAATACCAGCCAGAAGAATATTGATGAATGATATAATGGTAACATTCGCATTACCCAGGTGCATTAAAGAAAAAAGAAGAGATGAAATAAAAAGTGCGATATATTGATTCATTGAATCGCAAAGATTATTTAAAATATATCCACGAACCATGATCTCTTCATTAAAAGAAGCGATAGTGAAAAGAGTAAGGTAGCCAATGAGTAAAACAATATTAACATTCGTATCAACCACTGATAACATGCCAGATGCATATAAAATACCAAAACCAACTGAGATAAGAATAATTCCTAAAATCAGACCCATAAAAAAATCGTTTCTAAAGGGAGAGAAAGAAAATCCTAAGGATTTAAAGGATTTTTTGTCAATAAAACGCCTGAAGATCCATGCGGTAAAAAGCATTCCTGAAAATCCGAAAAGTGTGAGGACAATATTGGCCGGTAATCCCAGATCCCGGAGTATATTTCGGGAATCGGTTATCATACTGCCGGGATCGATGCCAAAGACAACGGCAATCACGATCATTCCAACAAAACTGAGGATACCGGTGGCAATGATGGCGGCAACAAGAAAAAGAATCGCTCTCAACCAACCATATTTAATAAGTGGTGATTGCTGAATTTCATTGTTCGTTTGATCTGTCATGAAGCATTTCTCCTTTTTTATCTTGTTATGCTGTCTGTTTTTTTAGATCCCGGCTTAGGCGGGATTAATCCTGTCAAATTCTTATTTTCTTTAGTAGCATATGATACTAATTAAGGAGCGGCATATCGTACACTGAATGGTTGTGCCAATTTATCAAGATATCTGACCTGTAAATCAGCCAACTGTTTTAGATGCAGATAATCATGGGCCGCCCAAGCAGCAAGCAGATCACCGGCGCTAAGGACACCAAAAACCGGATGCTTGTATGTACGCTTCCAGTCTGGTTGTATCAAAGTATTTAGCCAACTGATGGAATTGTTCCTTTCCTGATGAAAATTTTTCAATGATTCTGAGAAATCTTTTTTATTATACTGGCGATCCATCACCCAACCCTCAGGATCATTACCCGGCCATTCTTTTCCGGGGTGATTCAGGATTAAATCCAAACGCATTCGGAAATCATCTTTTTCTTCATCATATAAATGATTGATTACTTCCAAGATGGACCACTTCTGTGGTAGTGGTTTCCACCGTGATTGTTCATCGGGGACGCAATCGAGAATGGTCTTTATCTTCATCGCACTGGTCTCAAGACTTGATATGAAATGTTTGGCGTTCATATAATCTCCTCGATTGAAAATTGAAAAGTGAAAAATGGAAAGTAAAAAGTAGAGGCGCAGGTCCCCGCGCCTCTACTTTTTACTTCTTTTTATCCAAATTTTTCGTGGTCTTTTATCCAAATAAAGATTGAGGGGATTGTCAACGCTGGTATTTATTGATTTTATCCACTCGATCAGGGGCTGGCGATAGCTGATGCTGGTGTCATAAGGCTCTGTGTCGTATTTTTTATAATTCATGTAGGATACCGAATAAATGTAATCATTGACCAATACACGATAGGTAGAATCGTTATGTAAAAAACGACCATCAGACAGTTTATATCCTCCTATTGTTGTCATACCGCCCATCACAATAGAGGAGTGCAGACAATCAACGACCTCTTGGCCGTTTAATTCCAGTTCGAGTATATTGTTTTGAAAGGGTAATACACCAAGGATGGTTTCAATCGTTATATTCCCTTTGGGTATTGATTGGCGAATGCCGCCTGTATTGGTCAGGGCGATCTGGGCTGCGGGATACATATAGAGCCATGCGTCGGTGATCATATTCTGCATCTGATCGGACTTCTCAGGGATTTCCTCAGCCGTATACCCGATGACCTCTTTTAGCTCATTATCCAGTATCATTCTCCATTTAGATACCTGATGTTTAATAACAGTATCTAATATACCGGTTTGATTGGTATGGATACTGGAAACGATACTCATCACCGTGTCGGCACGATCATCAAATAAAATGTCCACTTTTATGTAATTTTCCATATTTGATCCGCTCTGAATCAAAGTCACGTCTGATATTTTTTCTTCATATAATTGGTGGCAATGCCCGCCTCCGATAACCGAAATGCCTAGTTCGAGGGCTAAGGGTGCGAGATCAACCATTTCGTCATAGCAGAGGTGTCCAATCAGAATTAATAATTCGGCGCCGGCGGCCTTTACTTCCGGTACGATTTCCTTTAAAGCAGTTGCATATGGAATAAAATCGTAGGCGGCAACATTGGCAGGTTTTGTCGTGGTCGGGGTTGAAAGAGTTGTAAGACCTATAATCCCGATAGAGACGTTATTGATTTGTTTTATGTAGAAGGGAAGGACAAAATCCGGCCGTTTGCCATTCTCTTTTTCTCTGATGTTGGCTGCCAGAATTGGAAAATTCATTTCGGTCACTCGTTTTTGCAAAGTGTTAACCGTATAGTCAAATTCGTGATTACCTAGCGCAGCGGCCATATATCCCATGGCATTCATGACCTCCACCATCGATTTACCTTCGGTTAGGGTCGAAATGGCCGGACCGGTCCACATGTCACCACCACTTAAGATCAGGAAAGGACCATTGGATTGAAAATCCACTTCACTTTTCCATAAAGTCATCAGTCCCGGGGCGCCACCACGGTTTTGAGAAGGCTCCATCCAGCCGTGCTCGTCGTTGGTATAGAGAATGATGATTTTCTTCTCATTTGTCCGATCGCCGGTAGATTGATCAATCTTTTGATTGTTCTGGTGGCAAGAAAAAACTAATAGACCAAGCAAAAATATTAAAATTTTCTGCAAATTTTCTCCCGATCTTTTTCAGTTGTATCATCCAATTAATATAACTACATTTTCCTTATACCTTATACCTTATACCTTATACCTTATACCTTATTCCTTCATGGCTGATTTTTCTAATTCCGGATAAAGAACGACACGAACATAATTATTTGTGTTAATGTATTTTTTTGCCGCTTTTTGTATTTTTTCAAGGGTTAAATGATTTACCAGATCTTTATATGTGAGTATATCTTCGACATTTTCACCATGATAATATTTATACTCCAAATTTGACAGCCAGAAGCTATTTCTTTTAAGATTTGTTTCATACTCACGCAACTGGATCTCCTGCACTTTTTGAAGATATTCAGTAGTGGTCCCAAAGTTTTTCAGACTGTCAATCTGGGTGAAAATTTCGGTTGTTAATTCTTTGACTCTCTCGGGATCGGATCCAAACTGAAAAGTTATTCGGTAACGTGTGAAGGGAAAATGCATGTAACTGCCATAAGCATTAATGGAGTATGTACCACTAAGATCTTCCCGCAATCGCTCACGTAATTTAATACGTAGAATATGCAACATACTATTACATATATACCGGTTCTCACGGTTCCATTCGAAAGGGCCTGTAAAATCGATTGATGTCTGACTTTTGGGTTCTTTACCCTTGTAAACCTCTTTCTCAATTATGCCACGGGGATAGCGGTAAGTCACATTTTTCCAGGTTTCCTGCCGATTTAATACGGGTAGACCTCCCAGGTATAACTCTATCAGTGGTTTAATACTATCCGGCTCGATATTTCCAGCGAAGAAAAAGGTGAAATCGCCGGCATCAGCAAATCTTTCCTTAAATATTTGTAAGGATTTTTGCAGATCCATTTTTTCAAGTGTCTGTACGGACCATGGCCTGAATCTTGGATGCCTCTGTGTTAGCGTACTGTTGAGAGTGTCGTAATAGGCGGCTTCCGGGCTGGCACTACGGTTCTGGTAAATACCGACAAGTCTCTCCTTAAGGGCAATATAGGCTGTACTGTCTTCTCTTGGTGCTGTAAAGTATAGGTAGATCAATTGTAAAAGAATTTCAATATCTTTCGGTGAGGCGGAACCGCTGAATCCTTCACTTAGTTCTCCCATGTAAGGTGAAACATAGGCAATCTTTCCTGATAAATGTTTACTCAGCTGCGTTCGATTAAAGTCACCGAGCCCGCTTTCCCTGAGAATACTGACGGCAGTTTCTGCGGCAATCAGATTTGAATCCTCCACCAATGAAATGCCACCGGGGCTGAATGCCGACATACGAATCTCATCATTCTTAAAATTTGTTGGTTTTAATATTACCCTGACACCGTTTTCTAATTTCCATTCCGTGACATCCAGATCGCCCTGATAAGACTCCGATATAACCGGCCTTTGGCGAGGGTAGCGCGAAATCAACGGTTTCTCTAAAATGTCATCTACATAAGGTGATATCTGTTTTATCTGAACAGAATCAAGAATGGCTGTCAATTGATCCTCTGTTGGAATAAACACACCTTCCTTCTCCGGCGAATCAACAATAATGACACGGTTTTGATCTTTAATCAACTTATCGGCCAGCTGATTTACTTCTTCCAGGGAAATGTCCGGAAGGAAGCGTTTATCCAATTCATATTTAAATCCGACATCGGGCATAGGATCTTCATTTAAGAAGTGTGCGATACATTGTGAAACATAACGGGACGATTCTGTTTTATCCCTTTCGTTGTATTGCCGCTCCTGGAAACGTAATATTGCTATTTTATGGCGTTCCAGCTCTGTTTTAGTGAATCCATATGTTTTGACACGGGCAGCTTCAGAAAGTAGTGCATCCATGCCACGTTGAATTCCATTCTCTTCGACGACAGCCCCAAGAATGTAATAATTTTTACTGCGAACAAGCCGCCCTTCCCGGGAAACAGCGTAGATAAATGGTGGATTTTCCCTTCGGGTAAGATCAGAAAGACGCTCATTTACCATACGGTTATACAGGCGTTCGATGAGGTGCTCCCGATAAGCGGCCGCTGTCCTGTTTTCTTCAAGCGGGAATTTGTGGTAGATATTGATTTTAGAATATGTCGCTTCCGAATCAGAGGCAATGGCATATAGAGTTTCTTTATGATCCGGAACCGGGTATATTTTTCTCTCCCGGGGATCCGCTGTTTTTGGTATCTTGTTAAAATATTTTTCGATCAGTTTTTGAATAAAAGTGCTATTAAAATCCCCGACAGCGACCACTGCCATCAGATCGGGACGATACCAATCCTTATAAAAACGCCTCGGCAATTGATGACTAAAGGTATCCAACACGGCTTTTTTCCCGATTGGCAGACGTTGAGCGTACCGGGAGTTATGTAGGAGAATGGGAAGCTGTTTGTCACGCATTCTTGAAGAAGCTCCCCGGCCTAACCGCCATTCTTCAATGACCACCCCCCGTTCCTTTTCAATTTCTTCATCTGTAAAACTGATCAAATGAGCCCAATCACTCAGAATAATAAAGGCCTTCTCCATTATTTCCAGGCTGTCTGTGGGGATCTGCAGCTTGTATACAGTTTCGTCAAAACTGGTATATGCGTTAATATCAGGGCCAAATCGCATACCGATGGATTCTAAATATTTAACCAATTCCTGCTTTTCGAAGTGTTTTGTCCCATTAAAAGCCATATGTTCGACAAAGTGGGCCAGTCCTTGTTGAGATTCATTCTCTAATATTGAACCGACATTGACAATAATCTGTAATTCAGCCCTATTCTCCGGCTTCACATTTTTTCTGATATAATAGGTCAGCCCATTGTCCAGTTTTCCATAGACAAGTGCTGAATCCTGGGGCAGGTAATCGTTCAAGGCGATTGTTTTGGGGTCACTGTTGGATGTCTTTTTTCCCTCTGTAATTACAAATGGGGTTATTAGAAGTAATAGAGACAGTATTATGGTGTTCATCAATTTTCCTGAGTGAATGTTAATATTACTACTCTGAGATACGTGGGATGCTTGTATAATTGTTTCGAAGAATTTAATTAAAATGGTTTTAAAATCAAATCCAGAAGCGTAAAGTCGCAGAGAAATTAGTCCACGAATTTTCCGTCTAAGCCGGATCCCGTCATAGCCACGTCTGCGCCGGGCAGGCCGGGCAAGCAGGTTTTGCCTGACACGAATTTTTTCTAACAGCGTGAATATTAAAAACGAAATAAAAAACGTCATTGCAAATCCCGATATATCGAGGATTAGCAATGACGTTTGTATTATAGATTCTTCTTACCAGATCTTAACGCGCGCGTCTTCTGCCAGATACAGTTTATCATTCTCGGTAACATCATAGGCCGCATAAAATTCAGGCATATTGGCAAATACTCCGATCACCCGGTATCTGCTGGGGGAATGGGGGTCGGTTAATAAACGACGTCGTAATTCTTCTTCCCGATATTTCCGGCGCCAGACCTGTGCCCATCCGGCAAAAAATCGTTGATCCCCGGTCATTCCATCGATAACAGTTGCTTGTTTACCATCCAGGGCTTTCTGGTAGGCATAATACGAAATAGTCAACCCGCCAAAATCAGCAATGTTTTCGCCTAATGTTAAATTACCGTTCACATGCATCGTATCTACCGGATTAAACTGATTATACTGCGCCACCATTACATCGGAGCGTTCTTTAAATTTTTTAGCATCTTCCTCTGTCCACCAATCTCTTAAATTGCCGTCACCATCAGATTTACGTCCCTGATCATCAAATCCATGGGTCATCTCATGTCCGATGACCGCGCCGATCGCACCGTAATTTACGGCATCATCTGCGGCCATGTTAAAAAATGGAGGCTGCAAAATAGCAGCCGGGAAGACCACTTCATTCATCGGTGGATTGTAGTAAGCATTAACGGTTTGTGGTGTCATATGCCATTCATCCCGGTCGATCGGTTTGCCCAGTTTAGAAATTTCCCGTTCATATTCTACCACATTTGAACGGCGGTAATTTCCAACCAGGTCATCCTTTTTAATGACCAGTTTTGAATAATCTTTCCATTTGTCCGGGTATCCTATTTTTGCAACAAACCGGGATAATTTTTTCAAGGCTTCTTCTTTGGTTGCCGGACTCATCCAATCCAGCTGTTTGATACGTTCCGCATATGATTCACGAAGATTTTCCACCAGGGTTACCATACGGGTTTTTGCTTCCGGTTTGAAATGTTTTTTAACATATACTTTTCCGACGACCTCACCGAGTACGTTGTTAATCCCGCTAACAGCCCGTTTCCAGCGCGGACGGTTTTTTTCAATACCGCTTAAAGTTTTCCCGTAAAAATCAAAATCGAGATCAACATAATCTTTACTTAAAAACTCCGCAGAGCCGGTAATCAGTTTATAGGTTAGATAATTTTTCCAATCTGCCAATGAAAATTTATTATAGATACGATTGAGATGTTCAAAATAGCTCGGTTGACGAACGATCATGTTCTCAATATTGCCAATATCCGCGGCTTTGATATATTCCGACCAGCGAAAGGAGGGTGTTAACATCTCAAGTTTTTTAATACTGTATTTATTATAGGTTTTGTCACGATCACGGTTTTCCACCCGTGTCCAGTGTCCCTTTGCTAATTCCGTCTCCATTTTCATAATCTGCGCTGCTTTTTTATCTGCTTCCGGTATCTTAGCAAGGGAGAATAAATCACTCACGTAGGTCACATATTTATCTCTGATATTTTGAAATTTCTCATCACCTTCAAAATAATAATCGCGATCCGGTAATCCCAGCCCTCCCTGGTTGATATAGCTGATATACTGATCCGATTGTTTCATGTCCTGATCAATCCAAAAATCAAAGGGAACCTGAATGTTAACCTTTTTCAAATAGGCGATAAGTTCTAACAATTCATCCCGGTTTGTGACCGATTGGATGCGTTTAAGTTCTTCTGCCAGAGGCGCCAGGCCAAGTTTATCGGTAAGATTTGAATCCATAAAACTTAAATAAAAATCACCAACTTTCTGTTCGTCCGTTCCCTCTTTTTTATCCGTAGCATAAGCCGACTCTTCAATGATGACTTTCAAGTCCACCTGGCTTTTATCAAAGAGGACTGTAAACGCCCCATAATTCGATTTGTCTGCCGGGATCTCTGTTCTTTCCAACCAGGCCCCATTCACATATTGGTAAATATCATCCTGGGGACGGACGGATTTGTCAAAACCGGATATATCGATACCCGATTCAGGGCTCTTTGAACAGCCGAATAAAACACATAGAACAAAAACACTCATGATAACCATACGATACATGCGTTGATCCTCCTTAATTTTGAATAGTACTGTGAAATAGTTAGTTAGTTTAAATTCACTGAATATATACTTAAAACGCCTCAATATCTTTTTTATCTACGTAATTTAATACATTTTGTTATGGAAAAAGTATAATTTTTTGTCCAATCCAGCCTCCTTTCGGAATAGATGATGAGATTCAAATAGTTTCATATGATACCCAATGATGAAGATATTTACAGGATAACAAGAAAATCTAAAAATTATTTGGACTATTTGATAAAAAATAAATATATAAACCTGACATATTCATAGCGCAACCCAAGGCAGCAAACACAGAAAAAAATAGTCCAAAGATTTTCCGTCAAAGCCGGATCCCGTCATAGCCACGTCTGCGCCGGGCAGGCCGGGCAAGCAGGCGTCAGTCTAGGGCCGGATCAGGTGATTGACTGATACGGATTTCATTTAAGAATTATTATTTTAGTTTAAATCCGTGCAAATTAGTGTAATCCGTGGATTAATAAGATCAGCCTACAGCTGTGCCAAATAGCAGGACTAGAGGCTTTACTCAATTAACGCTTGAATTTTTACCTGACACGTGTTATAATTGACGGGTTTATCAACAATCTAAAGGAGGGATGATGAAAATTGTGAAGCTTATAACCGTAATAGTTGTGATATTATTGGCTTTAACCGCGTTTAACTGTAAGGATAGTGAAAAACCTACAGAAAGTAACGGGGATCCTTTTGTCGGTACCTGGGAGGCAAAAAAAGCTATCGATGGCACATTGATGTATTATGATGGCACGGATATCAATTCTTTATATCATATTGATGCTCGCGATTTAGGTGCGGCTGTTAAGATTATAGTTGATGAAGATTATAATTTTGACCTCACTTTGGTTGAGCCTCTACAACCAGATACAATGTTTACAGGCGAGATAATAATTGACGGTGATCAAGTCACCATACTCCCTGAGGGTGCCTCCGAACCTTGGCTAATCGCTACGTTTTTGATTGAAGACAATTTTGCCACGCTTGTTAGCGATGATGTTACTTTCCCGTTCGATTTTGTAAATGAATATCCGGCAGTATTAACGTTAATACTTAAAAAAACCAACTGATCTTATCTTTTTCTTTCAAGTCTGGTCGAGACTCATTATCCGGATCGAAGGTTGTCAGAAGATAAATTTATTCTATCCGGTGAGTAAATAATGGTCAGATCAAAGTAGGAAGAATATTAAAGTCTGGCCTGATAAGTATATAACTGGTAATATCGTCCTTTTTTTCAACTAATTCCTCGTGCCTTCCCATTTCGGCAATTTGACCATCTTCAATAACAAGGATACGATCCGCCTATCCCGTGTAACGGGATATAAAACATGGCGGAAACTGATTCTCACGGATTAAAACTAAAATAAAAATAATTTTTAAATAAAATCCGTGTAATCCGTGGACAAATTCTTTTTTTGATTGCAGTAATATGCTGCGCTATGAATAGATCAGTCTATCAAGGAATTAGAATTCATCCCATTGCTCAACGATGGGAGAGGTTTTATTCTCAATGATAGATACGAAAGCAGCCAAGGCTTCCTTTGCTTCTCCCACCGGATTGGGAGAAGCATGCCAGTTTTCACTGTCTTCCCCGTCATGGACTGGAATGACGTGGTTAAAATGATAGGCCTGCTTTATTTCCCAATAGGCGTCATTGGCGCGTTTTTTTATGTCATTAATGGTATCAAGATTCAATTTTAATTGCAAATTTTTTGCCCTGCGAAACAGTTTCTGCCTCATTATTTTGCCGATCATTTTCTGCAAAACATCAGCACCTCTGGCTTTCAATTCAAGGATTTCTTTCATAGATAAGGGGGAGAGGAAAACGTTCAATTTACTGATTTTATTCAACCTGGGATCGGTCAAAAAAACACGGCCGATGACCGTATTACCTTCAAACAGAATATCTCTCTCAACAAGTAATGAGAAGAAATAATTTAAATCAAGGGCCTGGAAATCATTATGTACTTTGATGAGCAGATGTTGTTCACTGGAGGCCAGGTCATGGATTTTATCAGGTGAGCGAAAAAAATAATCAACCCCTTCGATCTCGCCCGGTCGGGGTTGCCTGCTGTTGATTAAGACCAAAGGAACCATCCCTTGATATAGTTCCGGATAAGAACGGATAAAGGCTTTTTTTAATGGCGTTTTTCCAACACCCGATGGGCCGCATAGAATGATCAATCGCCCCTGTTTGTTTTTACTCATGTAAATCACCTGATCTATTCACAAAAATTTCACGCAGAGGCGCTAAGACGCATAATGACTATGAAAAAGGACAAATGAAAAATGAATAAATATCAATTTCTTTTATCCTTTGTCTTTTTTCATTTTTCATCATTTGGGATCACTCAGGATTGTCTGAATTCAAGGGCATCGGTACTTTTTAATTTTGATCGATCAAAGGTAATTCTTTCCAACCGTCGATATTTAAACTGAGTTTTTTCGAGATAAGCGCTGGTTCAGATAATTCATCGTCCGTAACAAAATGAACATCAAGCAAACCACCGGCTTTATAACCGGTACGCAGAAAGTTAATTTCATCAAGACACAAACTCCATCCATCCAGCCAGGTGAGCAGTTCCTTTTTTTGATCCTCCGTGCCTTCGAAATTAACGAGAAGGTCGATATCACTGCCTTCCTGAGCGGTTGTGTTTTGCGTACTGCCGGTCACATATAAGGCTTTTACACCAAAGCGCTTGGGATCCAGTTGATAGGCTAATTTTTCGGCCATTTCCATACGCCAGCGCCAGTGTTTTACGGTGGTGGTAACAAGATACTCACTGACTTCATCTTCGGTCAGGGCTGAGGAAGAACGGACGCTAAGGATGCCTACGGCGCGATCAAGGTCAGCATTCATCAGTACCCTTAGAACCATACCATTGGCTGCCTTTGGTACTTCTATGACCTGTATTACGTCACTTAAATTTGAATATTCAGGAAGTAGCTCAGCGAGGGCATTCGTGGATTTATTGAGAAAATCCTCATTAAAAATAGTACCCTCATCGTCAGGATAAAGGGGCAGATATCGAATAGCGGCTTCAACCAGATCCTGAAAAAAATGTGTTCCGAAGGAGAGATCAGGAACATAGTTTCCTTTTTTTCTGGCGATCTCTACCAAAACAGCCGTATTATTAATATCGGAATAGGTAACATTAACACCCAGTTTAATATCACCGCGGCTGCCCCAGCGCCCCGGTCCCATCAAAATAAAATGTCTTTTTGGTAAGATCTGATTTAGCTTACCGATGGCCCTTCCTACTGCCTTAAATTCATTGATATCGGCAATATTACTGTAATGATCCGGATTTACATAGACGATATGGGTAATATCGGGAACGGTTCCGTTGGAAATAAATCGGTTGGCAGTAAAAATTGTTTTTTCTTTCGAAATATCTTTTGGAATCGGGGATGGGGCATCATATTTTGAATAACTTTGCGGACGGCACTGTAAGAGGTAAAAATCCTCACCGTCGGAGGCAAACTCGATGTCAACAGGATAGGCCAGCGCATTTTGTAGTGTTTTTAATATGTTATGGATTTCTTTGATAAATTTTGAATCGTTGATAAGTCCGTCAAAAGTGAAGATCGAATCTTCATCTGCATAATCGGTCTGAAAAGGCATCGGTTTCTTAAGTTGATCGTGGTCATAGAGGGAAACCATTTTTTCGATTCCCGGATAATCATTTCCACACCTCTTTAACAAATCCCGGATATCGATGGTTTCAAAGGCGTTGGTTTTTAAATTTAATACATCCATCTTTTGCGGGGAGTAGCGCACCATATCATCCAAACTTACATTTGCACGCAGACCCGGTTGCCCGGCAGCGATCAGAATCGGATAATCATCACTCAACCGATCAACAGCACGCGTTCCTAATCCCGGTACAATCCGGATCAATCCATCCTCGCGTTTGATACGCGGCGACCAGCGAAATTCATTATTGCTAAATGCCACACCGGCAAAGGCCGGGAAAAAGTAATCCCCTACCCGTTTGCCCACCACCTCCTGAATCATGATACCCATCTCTTCATGGAAGTCGATAAGTCCTCTCTCTGACCGGTACTGCATGGGATCGGGTCCGAGTGTGGAAGCGTAGACTTCCGCGATTGCGTCCAAAAGTGCTTCCAGGTTTTCCAGTTTTGTCCCCTGATTGGCCAGAAATAAACTTTTATATTTGCCGGAAAAAGCGGAGCCGAGACGATCCTCAAGAATACTCGAACTGCGCACGATTACCGGAGAATTTCCAAATTCATCCAGGGCCATAGAAACCCCTTGCACAATTTCCTGCGGAAAGTGAGAGTTCTTAAATAATTGAACAACATGAGGATACTCTTTTCTTACTTCATCTAACGGTTTGTATTTTTGCTCGAGCATCTCCTCAAGATTATTATAATACATAAACTGGATCATGGCATCGGAAGCGATATACCAGGTTCTCGGCACCTTAATGTTTATGAGAATAGTATCTTCTTTCTGTTTTTTCTCAATAATCCGATTGGCCAACATAACGCCTGCTGTTTTACCACCGAGTTTTCCATGACTTCCAGGTGAAAAAATGATGCGTTGCAGAAGCTCATGAAAGTCACTGATCCTTATAAAATTCTTGGCAATGACAACATATTCTAATTGATCAGTGAGAAACCGCCGGATTAAGCCGGCTCTGACACCAATGCGTGCCGATGGGGCCAGCTCAAGACCCTCGTCCGGCGCCATTTGGTAATAACGGCGAACAGCGCGGTTTATATCTGTCAGGGATGAGTTGACATCGGAAGTCGCCCGCACCAGAAAACTGGTTTTATCCTGCTGTATCCATTTTCGAATATCATTCAGGATTTCTTCACCACTCATAATCTTGGTTGCAATATCAAAAACTCTTTGATTGAGTTTATTTGAATCTTCAAAAGCACGTACTTGTAATGGACGATTACTCTCGGCAATGATGTCGTTTTCCCCATAACGTAAAACAGGTAAAAATTTCTGTAGCAATGCTTCCGCCTCGGCAATTCCTTTCCAGACCAAATGATTCAACATTTTCCTTGAGATCCTGATATAAAGATCCGGATCCGTTTTGCGCAACAGATCAAGAACGATTTGCCATTCACTTCCTTTTTCCTTTTTAAACGTTTTCTTTTCTGTATCCAAATCACTGAAAACTGCACGGAGTTGTTGAAACATAATATGGTTGCCTAATCTGCTGGCAATATTGTCGAGTACTCGTCTTTCTTCTTTCAGAAAAGGACCTTCATAAGACGGGGGTCTTTCTTCAAAATACAAAATTTTGATCCAGCCAACGGCTTTGTCCTCAATCTTTATATCCTGTTCAATATACCAGGCACTGTCCTCAAAGTTATTACCAGCTAACAGCTCATTCTTGTAAAATATTTTCACCCTACAAATTTCCGGAAATTGCATGGCCGTAGGAATTTTCTCAGCCACATTGATAAAGACATCATTTAAACTCAGATCAGGATTTTGAAGTAATTCTTCAACTTCATAGATGCAATTCAACTCTTTGGCGCGTTCCAGAAGATTTCCAAAGATTTTATCTAATGATTTCAATTTTTTTGCCATAAAAAATCCAATAAAATATTGATCTTTAATTTATTGAAAATATCTGTGTTACTCAGCGGCTTATGCAATTATACCCAACCACGGTCCTTGCAAGCCTGAGCCACACGACTGATAGCAATAACATAAGCGGCATCACGCATATATAATTTTCGTTTTTTGGCAAGATCGTTGACCGCATAAAAAGCCGCAGTCATTTTCTCATCCAATCGCGAGAGTACTTCATCTTTCACCCAGAAAAAGTTCATATTACTCTGGACCTGTTCAAAATAGCTACAGGTAACACCGCCCGCATTGGCAAGAAAGTCAGGTAAAACATACATATGTTTTTCTTCAAGATATTTATCAGCCTCCGGTGTCGTCGGACCGTTTGCCCCTTCCGCAATAATTTTAACACGTTTATTGATTTTTTGAACATTCTCCCCGGTGATCTGATTTTCAATGGCGCAGGGCATCAGTATATCTACTTCCTGTTCCAACCAGCTGTCAGAGGGAAGTTGTTCATAACCCATGGTTTTTGCTTTCTCCTGCTGAATGCCGCCAAAACGATCGGTGATCTTTAACAATTCATCCAGATTAATCCCATCGATTTTTCGATAAGTATAAGATTTCTGGTCGTTTTGATCCCAACAGGATACACAGATAACCTTTCCGCCTAATTCGGTATACATCCGTATGGCATATTGTGCGACATTCCCGAAGCCCTGGACACTGGCGATAGTTTCCGCCGGTTGAATATTCATCACCTTCAAGGCTTCACGTAACGTATAGATCACTCCATAACCGGTGGCTTCCGTTCTGCCCAGTGATCCACCCATTCCGACCGGTTTACCGGTGATAAAACCAGGGAATTTTGCTCCCTGAACAGTCTCAAATTCGTCCAGCATCCATAGCATATGCTGGGCATTGGTCATGACATCAGGGGCAGGAATATCGTTGATAGGACCGACATTTTTTGCCATTTGTCTGACCCAACCGCGACAGATCTGTTCCTGTTCCTTTGCACTGAGGTTATGAGGATCACAGATAACACCACCCTTACTTCCCCCGAGAGGAATATCTACAACGGAACATTTCCATGTCATCCAGGTAGCTAAAGCCCGCACCGTGTCAATGGTTTCCTGAGGGTGGAACCGAATCCCCCCCTTTCCAGGTCCCCGGGCATCGTTATGCTGCACTCTGAATCCCCGGAATACCCTTACCGAGTTGTCATCCATATGCACCGGGATACTGAAATGATATTCACGTAGTGGATTGCGCAGTAATTCACGCACACCGGTGTCCAGATTGATCATATCGGCGACTTTATCAAATTGGGCCTGTGCCATTTCGAACGGATTAAAGGATTTGTTTGCCATGGTCTTTTTTCCTTTCCCAACACTGGTAAGAAATTGAGGATTTATATGATTTTAAGTTAAAATACCCTGAATCGTTAACATCCAATAACTATGTACTAATTTACTTGATTAATTTTAAATAATCTGTATCTATCCGATGAAAAATCTGATAGCTAATCGCAGTCCACTTATAATGTGAAATAGATCACCAATTTAAAAAATAAATCAACCCACTTGCAACAAATCGATTTTTATTTTACCAGAAAGGGTAGAAATAAATAAAAAAATACACGAAATTAAAATTCATTCGGAATAATGAAAGGATTTCTTTTTGTTATACAATCTTGTAGACCTCTATTTATTATAAAAGGTGATAGTTATGAAGTATAGGGCAAGAAATGAGATCATAGAAAAAATGAACGCAAGCAGATGGAGTATTATCATTCTGTTTGTTCTTGTATTAGCGGCCTGGGGACAACAAAAAGCGGATAACAAGGGAGATTTGGTTGTCATTATCAGTGGATTGGAGAACAACGAGGGGCAAATGATGATCGCC